>JAQWCA010000127.1 GCA_028706065.1 Tepidanaerobacteraceae bacterium | reverse complement strand
TTTCCTTGCAAACTGTATATATCATAGCGCCTGCAGCAAAGCCAAGAGATACTGATATAAGGGCCGGTGAAATCCGGCCAAGTTTTTGACCCAATAAGGCTCCAATAACCATAGGAGTTCCAGCCAACATCGTTGAAAGAAAAGCCATAAGTGGTCCCATTCCAGATAAGCGCAAAGCAGTAGCAATAGCCATGCCTTCAGGAATATTATGAAGTGCCAGTGTAACCACCAATACAAGGCCCACTCGGTGAGATACTTCAAAACCACTGCCTATAGCGATACCTTCAGGAAAGTTATGGCAAGCAATAGCTAGAAAAAGCATTACACCTGCCCGTGCGAAATGTTGCTTTATGTTCTGATCCTGGGGCATTACAGATTCTATTATCATGTCGGAACATATTAAAAAGATCATCCCTATTATTATCCCAATGAGGGTGTGAATCAAACCGGAAATCCTGACGGCTTCAGGTACAAGTTCCAAAAAAACAGCCGCTATCATTATCCCACTGGCAAAACCTAAAACCGATGTCATTTTATCCGCTTTAACTTCTCTTAAAAAAAAAGTGTAAAATCCTCCTATCCCTGTGCCACCTACCCCGGCTATAAAACTTAATAAAGTAGTGCTTACTGTTTCCATGCGGCTCACCCCTACTGAAAATCATATGCGCCGCTGATTTAGTTATTCCTTGTATTTGCAAATAGGACACAGGCCTACTTGCAAATACTGTTTTTACGTCTAAGTATACATGACCGCCGAAACAACTCTGTCAAAACCCGCGTAATCTTTAATTACTTTTATATTTCGAAACCGCATTTTTCTAAGTAAATCTTTCACATCATCAGCTTGATTCCAACCTATTTCAAAAATAATTGTGCCACCGGGTTTCAAAAACTTTGGGGTTTTGAAAATAATTCTTCGATAAAACTCAAGACCGTCGTTGCCACCATTGAGGGCTATTTGTGGTTCAGATTTAACATCATCGGGCAGTAAACGAAGCTGTCCGGTGGGGATGTATGGAGGATTTGATACCACTACATCAAAATTCCCGATATTTCTCTCTTTAAAGGGACTCCATAAATCTCCTAAAAATAATAAAACCCTGTCTTCCAATTGGTGGTTTTTTATATTCTTTCGAGAAACTTCGCAGGCAACATCCGACACATCTGAGGCGTAGACCTTTACCTTGCTGTTATTAACTGCCACCGCTACTGAAATAGCCCCACTTCCACAACACAGCTCAGCCATAATAGGGTTTTTAATAGGGGCAATGACTTTTAGTGTTTCTTCCACTACAAATTCTGTTTCAGGCCTAGGAATTAAGACCTGAGGTTTTATATAAAAATTTAGGCCGTAAAACTCTTTCCGGCCTAAGATATAAGCAATTGGTATAAATCTGCATCGCTGTGCCAGTAGGTTTTCATAACACAGTAGCTGATGGTCGGTAAGATTTATTTCATCATTAACCAAAAGTTTAAGTCGATCTGTTTTCAATACATGACCTAAAATTAGTTCAGTATCCAAGGTGGGATTTACGATCCCCACCTCTAAAAGTCTCTTTCGGCCGAACATCAAAGCTTCCCTTACAGTCACAAAAATACTCCTTTTTATATAGTGGTATAAAAAACATAGAACTGAAGCTTGTTTTTTATTCTACTTGGGCAAGTTTTTTTGCCTGATCTTCTGCGATTAAAGGATCTATTATTTCGTCCAGCTCACCCTGCAGAGTATTAGCCAATTGATGGATAGTAAGACCTATACGATGATCCGTAATCCTTCCTTGTGGGAAGTTATAAGTGCGTATTCGCTCACTGCGGTCACCGGAACCCACTTGACTGCGGCGATTTTTTGCAATCTCCCGATCCTGCTCTTCCTGAAACTTTTCCATGAGCCTGGCTCGCAACACTTTCATAGCTTTATCCTTATTTTTGAGTTGAGAGCGTTCATCCTGACAGGTAACAACCAATCCTGTGGGTATATGGGTTATACGCACAGCTGAGTCAGTTGTGTTGACCCCTTGCCCTCCATGGCCGGAAGCCCTGTATATATCAATTCTGAGATCATTGGGATTTATTTCAAGGTCTACTTCTTTTGCTTCAGGTAAAACCGCCACCGTAGCCGCTGACGTATGAATTCTGCCACCTGCCTCAGTAGACGGAACTCGTTGTACACGATGGACCCCAGACTCATATTTTAGGCGACTGTATGCACCATTGCCATTAATTTCAAATACAACTTCCTTAAATCCCCCTAGTTCAGTAGGGTTGGAGTCTATAATCTCCGCTTTCCAGCCTTGTTTTTCAGCATAGCGATTATACATCCGAAACAAATCCCCGGCAAAAAGAGCTGCTTCATCTCCACCGGTTCCTGCTCTTATCTCCATTATTACATTCCTATCATCATTGGGATCTTTGGGGAGCAGCAAGATCTTTAACTGCCCTTCTATCTCAGATTTTTTCTCTTCCAAATCCCCTAGCTCACTTTTAATGAGTTCTTCCATTTCACTGTCATCAGAGATCTCTTTTAAAAGCTGAAAGTTTTCATCTATCTGCTCTAAGGTCTTTTTATATTGCCTAAAGCTTGTTACGACCTCTTCAAGAGAAGAGTGTTCCTTTGTAAGCTTTATCCACTCTTCCTGCCGTGCTATAATTTCGGGGTTAGCTATTTTTTCCGTCAGCTCATTGTATTTCTTTTCAACGGCTTCTAATTTTTCTATCATGTAATCACCTTCCTGATGGGATTGCGAAGAAAATCAATTTAAAACACCTTTTAATGCCGCTATCGCTACTTCCAATTGGTGTTTATCCGGTTCACGGGTAGTTAACTTCTGAAGCCACATGCCAGGAGTATTCAGCGCACGGATAAAAGGACTCTTGCTTCTACCGGCAAGCCGTATAAACTCATAAGAAATTCCCGATACCAAAGGCAACATAACGATTCTTGACACTATTCGCAAGATTATCCCCGGCCAGCCTAAAAAAGAAAAAAGCAAGATACTTACAACCATAACAACCATCATAAAACTCGTTCCACATCTGGGGTGAATAGTTGTGTATTTTTTAGCGTTTTCCGGGGTCAGTTTTTCGTCATGTTCGTAGCAGTGAACAGCTTTATGCTCTGCTCCATGGTATTCGAAAACCCTCCTTATATCCTTCATAGAGGAGATAACCGTAATATATATTAAGAAAATAGTAATTCTCAATATACCCTCCACAAAGTTTAAAAGCAGGGAACTTTCTATGCTACCACTTATAAACCTGACTACCACAGTAGGTAAAACAATAAATAACAGAATGGCAAAACCTACTGCCGAAATCAAAGCCAATGCTATATCCCTTCCTGTCAATTGTTCTTCACCGTCATCTCCAGCGATACCTGCTGAATAAGACAGTGTTTGAATGCCAAGAACAAGCATTTCCACCAATGCCAATATACCTCTCAATATGGGTAATTTGAGAAATTTGTATTTATCAGAAAGTGAATGATTTAACTCCGTTTTCATGATGATATCATCATTTTTTCTAACAGCAATAGCTGTAGTTTTAGGGCCTCTCATCATGACCCCCTCGATTACCGCTTGACCTCCTATATTTGGTTTAACCTGTTGCATTTTTCTCCCCCTTATGAAAAAAGGTCAGAGATAACCTCTAACCTTCTTAGACTACTCCGCATCTTTTAAGCCATATCTCTTCTTGAATCTTTCTACACGTCCACCGGTATCTACCAGTTTCTGTTTGCCTGAAAAGAAAGGATGGCACTTTGAACATATTTCTACACGCAGGTCTTCTTTGGTAGACCCGGTTTCAAAAGTATTTCCGCAAGCGCATCTTACTGTGGCTTTGCCGTATTTTGGATGGATTCCTTCTTTCACGCTTTTCACCTCTTTATTTTCTAGACTGATTCTCTATTATATAGAACAAATCAATGTAAATTAAAAACTTTTTAATAACCCACTAAAGGAAGTTTATACTTTCCCATGGATTTTAAAATACCTTTTGTATTATAGCATACGCCAAAAATTTTCACAAGGGTTTTTGCAAATGAGCGTTAACATAATCGGCATGATAATCTATAGTGTTTTGGTATCTCATAGAGAAGTTATGGACGGATCTTGACCACACAGGGGACAGCGAAGATCCCTCCTGAAACTTGGTATCCGGAATTCTAAGTCCAGTGCGTCAAACAGAAGAAGTCGATTTTTTAACAGTTCACCTACACCGCATAAAAGTTTAACCGCCTCAATAGCCTCCAAAAATCCCATAACTCCAGGTACTGATCCAAGAACTCCTGAATCCGAACAGGAAGGAATGCTACCAAGAGATGGTATCTCAGCAAATATACATCGATAACAGGGACCTTTTTTTGGTACAAAAGTCTGACCCATACCGTTAAATCTTAAAACTCCTGCTTCTACCAAGGGTTTATTGGCAAAAAAACAGGCATCATTTAAAAGATACCGGGATGGGAGATTATCCAGGCCTGCAATAATCACATCATAGTCCTTTACTAGATCCAAGGCATTATCTTTTGTTAAATAGGTATGATATGTCACTATCTCTATCGACGGATTTAATTCTTTCAAAAAACATTTGGCTGACTTTACTTTAGGCATTCCGATTCTTGATGTGGCGTGAAGAATTTGTCGATTTAGATTGGTTAGTTCAACCCGGTCACCGTCAATTAAGCCTAAGGTCCCAACTCCCACTGATGCTAAGGCGAAAGCAGCCGGAGAGCCAAGGCCTCCTGCTCCGACAATCAAAACCCGGGCGTCGGAGAGATTTTCCTTACAGGGCTTAAAGTGTTTTACATCTTCAATCACGTTAAAATCATCGTTTTCTTTTCTCAAAAACGTCATTGACATCAAATCAAAAAACATGGGGTTATATGAAGAATTTCCTAAGTTTAAACAAAATTTAACTACCTCAGTAACAGCCAGTGCTCCAACAAGGCACGATGATAACACCAGCCCTTGAGAAGCAAGGTGTTTTCCACTACTGTTAATAGGTGAATCCAATTTTAATATATGGGAATCAATCTCTTCCTGTTTTTTTAACAGATGCAGTGAACCTTGCCAGGGACTTAGTATGGCAGTCATAAGTGGAACTTCAAGACTTTTGTCTTTTTTAAAATGTAAAACATTACTGTATACGAAGTCTTGGCTCCCTATAATAATTCTTAGTCGTAAATTGTCATCTGTCTTGAAATTATGATGTTTGAATTCTTCCAGAGTGATATCTGGATTTATATCTTTTAAATCATTTACAATTTTCTCAATCCCAAAGTTGTTTGTAAAATTATAAGATATTTTGCCAATCCCAACTGCAGTCAAATAATAGAGCAAAGACATAGCCTCTTGAACTGAACTGGCATAGACTTGTACCCATGAATCCAAAAGTTTTTTTTGCCCCGAACCACTGATTTCAGGCATGATGATATGCCTTGAAAATCTCTTGGTTTGATTTTGAGATAATGTCATCTGTTAACCCCCATTATTTAAAGTTGCCAAAGGATTCTTCGACACTGA
>JAQWCA010000126.1 GCA_028706065.1 Tepidanaerobacteraceae bacterium | reverse complement strand
GTGGGATTATTAGCGGAGCTGCAGGAGCGACTATTGTACTGAAAACTGTTGTATATACCCATGGCCGAAATGATATGTTTCTTAGTATATTTCTGACTGGTATCGTTTCCACATTAACAATAGGAGGCAAAGCAATAGGTAAGGGTATAGCTATAAGGCACTCAAAAGCAGTTGTATATAGTGTAGCTTTATTTTTAAACAAATTGAAAACCCATTTCAAAATAGATTTTTTCCCGGGTAACGGCGAAAATAGGACTGCGGACAGGAGAGAACGTCAATGAGTCGAAACAAACTAAGACTCGATGTATTAATAGTAAACAAAGGCATAATTAGCAGTAGAGAAAAAGCAAAAGCAGAGATAATGTCCGGTAATGTATTGGTAAATAATCAAATGATTGATAAGCCAGGAACCCAAGTTAATATAGATAGCACTATTGTAATTAAACAAAAGGCGTTTCCATATGTGAGTAGGGGTGGCCTTAAGCTAGAAAAAGCTCTAGAAGTATTTGATATAAATACATCTGACAAAGTAGCCATGGATGCAGGGGCCTCAACCGGCGGATTTACAGACTGTCTATTAAAAAATGGCGCAGAGAAAGTTTATGCTGTGGATGTAGGATATGGTCAATTAGACTATAGTCTTAGACAGAATAGACGTGTTGTAGTTTTAGAGAGAACTAATGTAAGGTATTTGAATTTCGAAGATATCGGTCAAAGGTTAGATATTATCACGGCTGATCTCGCATTTATTTCCCTGTCAAAGGTTTTTGATGCTTTTTCTAACCTACTAAAAGATGATGGTGTTCTTATAACCTTAATCAAACCTCAATTCGAAGTGGGTAGAAAAGAGGTTGGTAAAAATGGAGTAGTTAAGGACAGTGACCTTCACATTAAAGCGATAAATAAAGTAATTAATAATGCTAAAGAACATAATTTTTATTTATGTAACCTTACTTATTCTCCTATAAAGGGCCCAAAGGGGAATATAGAATATCTTGCATATTTTAGGAAAGGCTTGCAAAATTATGATATCATAAATGTAAAAGATGTTGTTGAGAAATCACATATAGAGCTGTTATAGATTGAATTTCTCATTTTTGGTAGGCGTTTCATAATTGAGAGTAATTTGATTGCTCAATAAATAATCTTAATTTAGCGTTTTTACTTACTGTTTAGATATAAGAAAGGTATTAAAATGGATATCATATATTACATAACTTTCGGTATTATAGTTGGTGTTTTTGTTGCAGTTAATGTTTCAAAGTATTTAAAGCTAAGGACTCTAAAAAGAAGAATACGGAAAGCAAAAAAAGGTGAATACAGAGCTATTGAGTTTATAAAAAAACAAGGTTTTCAAGTAGTAGATATTCAAAAAGAAGAATCTTATACTCTTTTCATTGACGATAAACCATATGAGGTCACAGTTAAAGCCGATATGATAGTTAGAAAAGGAAGTAAAACATATGTGGCAGAAGTAAAAACAGGTGAAAAAGTAACTTCACCGAAATATAAAGATACACGACGCCAATTATTAGAATACTATCTTGTATATCAACCCAATGGTTTGCTTTTGATTGATATGGAAGAACAAAAAATCCGGACTGTAGTTTATTCTATTTTAAAATATGATAAAGCAATATATATTAACCGTTTAACATGGTCAGCAATTATATTTGTTGCCGGTTTAATTATTGGTTTCTTGACTCGAGGAGGATAAAATGCTTACTATTGGTATATACCCAAATATGTTCAAAAAAAACTTGATAAAGGTTACAGAAGGTTTGATTAGTTGGTTTGAGGACCAAGACTTTTCAGTGTTGCTGCCTAGAGAAGTCGCTGAATCTCTTTCCGTATCACATCTTTCAACTGACGTAAATGATCTTGTTAACAAAATAGATGTTGCAATTACTTTAGGTGGTGATGGTACACTTTTGAGTGTAGCCAGGCAAATGGCTCCTCATAAAATACCTATACTTGGCATAAATATGGGTCATTTGGGATTTTTAACGGAGATAGAGCTCTCGGAATTATATACTGATTTGGAATATTTAATAAGAAAAGATTATAATATAGATATTCGCATGATGTTGGAGGCTCAAGTAATCCGAGGTAAAAAGGCATTAAAGAGTTTTTTAGCTCTTAATGATATTGTTATAACCAAAGGGCCTTTTGCAAGGTTAATTAGACTTAAGACTTATGCTAATGATGCATATTTAGATACCTATCCGGCTGATGGGCTTATTATTTCCACACCGACAGGGTCTACAGCATATTCCTTATCAGCAGGAGGTCCAATAATTAATCCTAACATGAACTTATTGCTTTTAACCCCTATATGCCCTCATACTTTACAAAGTCGTTCTATTGTACTATCAGAGGATGATATTATCAGGGTAAAACTTTTAGCTGAACATCCGGAAGTAATGCTGACAGTAGATGGTCAACAAGGATATGAACTAATGCCCGGTGATCAGGTTATAGTTAAAAAATCCCCTTTCTCAACTCGATTGATTCGAGTAAAAAAAAGGAGTTTTTATGATGTACTTAGAAAAAAGTTGAGTGAATAGTATTTATTATAAGCAAGGGAGGTGCGCTTTTGAAGCAAAAAAGACACTTCAAGATTCGAGAGATCATACGGGAAAAACCCGTTGAAACACAAGAGGATTTAGCAGTCGAACTAAGGAAAGAAGGATTTAAAGTCACTCAAGCTACGGTTTCTAGAGATATTAAAGAACTTAGGCTTGTAAAAGTTTTAAGGGATAATGAGCACTATTGTTACGCAGAACCTGAACGAACCTCATTATCTTCGGTGAGATTACTCAAAATGTTTAAAGAATCTATTATTAGTTTTACCTCAGCCGAAAATTTAATAGTAATTAAAACATCATCTGGAACGGCGCCTGCTGTAGCTGAGGCTGTTGATACTCTTAATTGGAATGATGTATTAGGGACCATAGCAGGTGATAACACTATCTTGGTTATTGTAGAATCAAGGGAAGCTGTTAAGGATATTATTGAGAGATTTGAAGAAATTATGAGATAGGGAGGCAGATTTATGCTCCTTAACCTCTGCATTAAGGATTATGCTTTAATTGATGATCTATCTATTGCTTTCACACCAGGCTTGAATATACTCACCGGTGAAACTGGAGCAGGAAAATCAATTATTATAGATGCAATTAATCTTATAATTGGTGAAAGAGCTTCTACCGACTTTATTCGCACCGGAAGACAAAATGCCAGTGTACAAGCAATCTTTGATTACGAAGATATATTGATAGATGATATTTTACATGAATACGGTATTGAGCCCGAAGAAAATACTTTAATTATAAGCAGAGAATTAAGTATACAAGGTCGTAGCTTTTGTAGATTAAACGGCAAAATAGTTCCTGCTTCACTACTTAAAAAAATAGGAAAACTTTTAATTGATATACATGGTCAGCATCAGCATCAATCATTATTGGACAAAAAAAACCATATACGTTTATTGGACTTGCTTGGATTTGATGAAATATCAAAATCAAAGAAAATTGTGAGTTTAATTTATACAAAATACTCCAAGATGCAAAAAGATATTGCCGATTTAGAGACAGAATATAATGATTTTTGCAGACGACAAGAGAGATTGAAATACGAAGTTGATGAATTAGAAAAGGCACAATTAAAACCGGAGGAGGAAAATTTATTAGAAGAAAATAAAATAATTTTAGAAAACGCTGAGAGAATCTTAAGTACCTTAGAATCTGCCTATAATTTATTGTATCAGGGTTATGATACTCCGGCAGTTATCGATAATTTAAGTAAAACCATTGATGGTTTTGAAGATATTGTAGATTATTATAAACCTGTAAACACAATATTGGAATCATTAAAAAATACTCTATATGAACTAGAAGATACGTCAAGTACTATAAGAAACTTACGAGATTCAATAGATTTTGACATGGAGAAGCTTGATGCTATCAACACAAGACTGGAATTGCTCGATAGAATTAAATCAAAATACAATAAAAGTATACCCGAACTTATAACTTATAAAGCAGAAGCTGCTGCTGAATTAGATTTAGCTTTAAATTTAAATGAAAAGATTAACGAAAAAAATATGGAATTGGCTGGGATAGAAACTGATTTAGTCAATAGTGTTATAGAATTGCACAGTAAAAGAAAAAAGGTGGCGGATAACTTAGAACATAATATATCAAAAGAACTAAAGGACTTAGGTATGAAGAATGTAAAATTCAAAGTTAATATAAAAGTGAATGAAGATAAATCAGGTATTGAGTTAAATGGCAAAAAGGTAAGAATCACTGAAGAAGGTATAGACAATATAGAATTTTTAATATCTACAAATCCAGGGGAGCCATTAAAGCCTCTTGATAAAATTATTTCCGGAGGCGAGTCTTCTCGTATTATGTTAGCTTTAAAAAGCATCATAGCTAACGTTGATCGTATTTCATGCTTAATATTCGACGAAATCGATGCTGGTATAGGCGGTAGAACAGCTCAAGTTGTTGGTGAAAAACTTTCAAGAATAAGTAATAAGCATCAAATATTATGTGTGACCCACTCTCCGCAAATTGCAAGTCTTGGAGATGCACACTATTTAATAAAAAAGGAAACTAAATCTGGTAAGACCTTTACAAGAGTTCACAATATTAACGGTCAAGACAGGATAAATGAACTTGCTCGGATGTTGGGTGGAGCTGAAATCACTAAAAATACAATAATTCATGCACAAGAAATGTTAAGTATGGCCAAAGATGTTAAGAAGTCTTGAATCTCACATATTTTAAAGAAGCCTACATATAAATGAAGGCTTCTTTTTTGTTTTTTTGTAAAAATTAACTCTTTACAGCACCGTATAAAAGTATTTTTTAAGGTTATCTTATAACCCATAGGAAAGTATAAATTTCTTTCGTTTAGACTTCCATTAAAGGAAGAACAAAGGCTTTTATAATATAGAAATGATTTGATATAAGCCTTTATTCTTTTTATGAGTTATTTTTCCTGTAGGGAGTGTAAAATTTGCAAAAAAACAAACTTAATAAAATTTTAACATTCATTTTTATTATACTTGTTATAGCTGTATCAGCAATAAATCTATTTCTTAGACATTTACCCACGGAAATAAAAATTATAGAGGGAAGAGAACAAAAACTTGAATTAAAAGTTCCAATAACCTTTCAACTGTTTTGTAAAGAACCACTTTTAGTTAATGGATATAATGCAAAAGATCGATTGAAAATAAATTTAAATCAACCCTTGATTATAGAATCACCTAATATGGGAACCTATGATCTTGAGTTTCGGTTAATGGGAATAATACCAGTAAAAAAAATGAAAGTTCAAGTATTACCTGAGATGCATGTAATACCAGGTGGTCATTCTTTAGGAGTTAAGCTTCGACCAAACGGAGTCATAGTAGTAGGTTTTGCATCCATAATTGATGAGAATGGTCAAAAGTATCAACCAGCACAGGAGGCAGGTATTCAGATTGGAGACACTATTGTGATGGTTAACAATAGAAAAATCTACCAGGCCGAAGAACTGTCAAGTATCG
>JAQWCA010000125.1 GCA_028706065.1 Tepidanaerobacteraceae bacterium | reverse complement strand
GTTGATAAGAAATACGACATATCTGGTGAATCTGTAAAGGATGCTACGACGGCTGATTCTGTCGTTGTGGCGTTCTTAAAGGAAACCCCTAGAAGTGTAACGTTTCTTGTGTTCCCTGGAAATGTACTGGTGAACGAACCTGAGTGGGAAGGTAGAATGATTGGAGAGGTATTTGCTTTAGGCGGCGTAGATGGAGTGTTAGATTCGCTTCAGCGCGCAATGGGAGTTCCTATTGCAAAGTATGTGAGTGTGGACTATCAGGGGTTTGTTGAACTGATTAATGTGATTGGTGGTATATCAGTTGTGGTTGGTAGTCCTATGGTTTTTGTGGACAGCCTGGGTGGTTTTGAAGCTACCCTAGATGCAGGTACACAGCAGCTTGATGGAGAGCAGGCTCTTGCTTACGCAAGGTTTGTGGAGGACGCTAAAGGTAGTTTTCTACTCCGGCTACTTTTTTTATCATTTTTGTTGCTTCTATATCATCTAGCCTGACTCGTTCTTCATATTCTAGGCATTTATCCTTATTCTCTTCAAGATTATATTTTTTAAATAATGCTATTGCTCGTTTTTTATCATTTGCAAAAAGACTTAATGCAAACCTCGTATCACAAATGCCATCCTTCCCCTGATATTCATTATAACTGCTCCAGGGATATTTTTTTATCTGATTTTCGATACCTGCTTTAATGGGATTTTGATGTATATACCTCAATACTGTGAGAAAGTATATATCGTCTTCCACTACCTCACTTTTATATCTGTCTTGAAAGAGGGGCCCACTTCTTTTGTATTTCCAGTTATACCAGTATACATAACTTGCTCCTATTCTCCTAAATACTCTTCCCAGATCCTCTTTTCCTTCTTTTATTAGCAAATGTATATGATTGCTCATAAGGCAATAAGCATAGATTTCATATTCGCATATTTTTTTATACTTTCTTATCGTTTGAATAAATTTGTTGTAATCATCATTATCTTCAAATATTATTTGACCGTTTATTCCTCTGGTCATCACATGATATATTCCAGTGCTGCTTTTTTCTCTTGCTCTTCTTGGCATAAAATCACCTCCAGATAAGCTTAGCATAATCTGGAGGTAATAGCAACACAAGAGAACCGTCCCCCTGTGTTCTGAATTATATTAACAATTACAGGGTAAAATATTTTAGATGAGATTATTTATTGAACAATGGAGGGATTAATATCAAACAAATATTTCAACCAATCAAGATAGGCAAGGTAGAAATAAAGAACAGAATAGCAATGGTTCCCATGGCAAACTTGGGGCTTATTGACAAAGAAGGGACCTTTACTGAGCGTGTTGTTGATTATTATGTAGAAAGGGCAAAGGGAGGTACCGGGCTTATTATCACCGGTGCTGTTAAGGTGGAAAATGAAATTGAAAAACTAAAGATGCCCAGTTTCCCATGCATAACCTTAAACCCCATCCAGTTTATTGCAACTGCTTCCGAGCTTACCGAACACGTCCATGCATTTGGCTCGAAAATATTCATACAAGTAACATTCGGCCTAGGAAGAAGTGCAGCCCCTGCTTTCCTGGAAGGACCACCTGTAGCACCATCCGCTATTCCAAACTACTGGGACCCTACCGTAACCTGTAGAGAGCTTACAACACAAGAAGTTGAAACAATGGTAAAAAGATGCGGAGAAGCCGCACACATCGCCCGTGAAGCCGGATTTGACGGTATGGAAATTCACGCAATGCACGAAGGTTACCTCCTGGATCAATTCACTATTGCCTTGTTTAACAGAAGAACAGATAAATACGGTGGTGACCTTAAGGGAAGATTGACACTTCCAATAGAAATAGTCAGCGAAATAAAGAAATATGCAGGCAAGGATTTCCCTGTAGGATTGAGATACAGTATAAAGAGCTATATAAAAGACTGGAGACAGGGAGGCCTTCCCAACGAAGACTTCAAGGAAATGGGGCGCGATCTTGACGAAGGGCTTCAAGCCTCAAAAATAATTGAACAGGCGGGATACGACTTTCTTGATGCGGACAATGGCACCTATGATGCATGGTATTGGGCCCACCCACCTGTCTATATGGAACATGGCTGCTACCTTCCTTTTACTGAACAACTCAAAAAAATGGTCAATATCCCTATTATTGTTGCAGGTAGAATGGATCTGCCTGAGTTAGCCGAAAATGCACTTTCTGAAGGAAAGCTTGACATGGTCGGAATTGGAAGGGGACTACTCACCGATCCAGAATGGCCTAAAAAAGTATTTAATAATGAGTCGGAAAAAATACGCCCGTGCATTGGATGCCATGATGGATGCCTTGGAAGAATGTTTTTAGGAAAACCCGAATCCTGTACGGTGAATCCTGCCGTAGGAAGAGAAAAGGAATATGCAATAGAGCCTGCACATACTCGTAAAAAGATAATGATAATTGGTGGCGGAGTTGCAGGTATGGAGGCGGCCCGAGTGGCAAAGCTTAGAGGGCATCAAGTCACACTTTATGAAAAGACAGATAAACTGGGAGGACACCTTATAGAAGCATGTGTTCCCGATTTCAAAGATGATGATAAAAGGCTGCTTAAATGGTATGAAAATGAAATGAAGATCTTAAATATAAATGTAAAACTTGATACGGAAGTAACCCTTGATATGGTAAAAAATGAAAGTCCAGATGCTGTTATTATTGCCACCGGCTCTAATCCCGTCACACCCGATATACCCGGTATAAATATGGATAATGTAGTAGGTGCAGGTGACTTACTCATCGGGAAAAAGACAGCAGGTAATTCTGTTGCAGTCATTGGCGGAGGACTTGTCGGATGTGAAACGGCCCTATGGCTTGCAAAGCAGCACAAAAAAGTCACAATAATAGAAGCACTGGGAAATCTTATGTCTGCCGGAAGACCTGTTCCCCATACAAACAAAATAATGCTTATCGATTTGCTTGAATTTTATAAAGTCGATATAATCACAGATACCTGCCTCTTGGAAATAAATGAAGGCAGCATAGTAACCATGAGCAAAGGTTTTGAAAAAAATACACTGAACGTGGATTCGGTCGTAATCGCCGTAGGTTATAAACCAAACAGTAACTTATATAACTCCCTGAGCAAAGAGATGTTTGAGGTTTATCCCATAGGAGACTCAAGAGAAGCTGCGAACTATATGAATGCAATATGGGATGCATATGATGTTGCAAGAAACATCTGACTTTGAATGAATAATTGAATAATTGGGGACGGTTCTTTTTTATTCACTAATTCGCTTACAAATTAAAGTAAAAGAGCCACCCTAATTATTCACTTCCAAACACATATTTGATTTTTACCCATTCTTTTTGCTTTCAAAAGAGCTTGATCGGCTTTTTTAATCAGTTCATCTTTATCGGTAATCTCATCGGAAAGCCCACAAATACCGGCACTTACAGTAACATGCATGGTAGGTAAACCATTGACACCTTTGAAAACTATACCTTTATCATTTAGCCACTGAAAAAATCTTCCTTTAATTGCTTTAATTTTTTTCCCATGTTCAACGTCTTTGTCACTATCAAGCTGTTCATCGCTGGCTGCAAGCTGGGGAACTTTTGTTTCAAAATTATACTCATCTACCTTATTTTTTATCCTTTCAAAAAGAATTAAAGCCTCTTCGTCATCTGTTTCCGGCAGTATGACGGCCAACTCATCACCGCCGTAGCGGGCCAATATATCACTATCGCGAATATTTTCCTGTATAATATTACCTATTTCCGATAGCAAATAGTCACCAGTTAAATGTCCATAATTATCATTATACTTTTTGAAATCGTCAACATCTATGATAACCAAACTCAATGCTCGCTGGTAACGTCGTGCCCGTTCAAACTCCTTTGCTAGTGCTTGTTGGAAATATCGGTAATTGTAAAGACCTGTCAAGCCATCCTGTATGGCTAATTGCTCTATCGATTCGTAAAGAAGAGCATTTCCTACTGCAACTGATACCTGAGAAGCAATAGCATTGACTAGTTTACATTTATCCTCTATCAATGATTCATCTGTTGCCACATTTATTGTCCCAATGCAACCGTCCTGAGTTTTAAGAGGCACAGAATACAAAGATTTATATTGTTCCTTTTGCCCTTGAAATACCTTAAATTGAGGCTCTTCAGCCACATTTCTAACCAATATAGGTTTTCTCTCTTGAAATACTCTTCCGGCAATACCTTCTCCTACGCGAAGTTTTACCATTCTTTCAGTATCCTCAGAGAGGCCTTTTGATTTAACTATTTTTAACAATTCATCTTGTTCATCAAAAAGCATCAACGAGCATGACGTAGCATCAACAGAATCATATACGGTTTTTACTCCTATTTCAGCTACATCATCCAGATTTATGCTAGCAGCCAATTGCTGCGCCGTCTCGTAAAGGAGTGCAACTCTTTCCTTTTCTTCCAACAGTTTCTGAGTTAACCAAGTATTACTCACTGCTAGTCCAATCTCACTGGCAATGTTTTTAAACAAGGTGAGATCTTTGGCTTTAAACCTTTGTATTTCATAGCTTCCTAATAAAATAACACCTGTGACTTTGCCGCCTGCCTTAAGGGGTAACGTCATCTGTGACTTTGTTTCACGCACACAGAGTATGTATCGCCTATCCTTTTCCACATCCTGCGAAAGTATCTCCTTGCCTTCCTTTACAGCCCATCCTACTATACCCTCACCGATTCTAAAAGATTTTTTCACCATATTAATTTCCATTACATTAAAAGATGCTGCTGTTCGGAGCTCATCAATATTCTTTTCTCTATCCAAAAGAAAAACTACTCCGAAGTCCGCCCCCGAATGAGTCACAAGACGAGCAATAACAGTATCCAAAAGCTGATTAAGCGAAGATGATGTATGTATAGCTAAGTTCGTATCATATAATAATTGATTCTCAAGACTTATACCATTGACACGTGTATTGAGCTTTTCAAAAAGTTCAAACATCGGTAACAGCCCAAAGAATTTCAAAATGTTCCTGTGGGGAATTTCATATTCCATTATATCTACACTGTTAAACACTGCCAAAATGCCATAAATGTATTCAAGAACCTTAAGAAGAATAAAACCCGGTATTACTGCAAAAGCAAGCCCTAGTAACCAGGTAGTTGATAATACATCAGCATTAACTAAAAGAACCAGAGCAATCAAAATAAAAATACCAAATATTATATAAAGTCTTATATGAATATTATTATCAGGTTTCACCCCGTTAGCCACCCCCGATCCTATCTATTTATGACTATATTGATATTTCACATGGTTTTCGATTGTTGATTATATTCTATATAATAATTGAATATAGAGCAAGAAGTAAAATCTTTCAGTTCAAAACAAAAAAAGCCCCGGTTCATTTCCCAAGGCATAGCCCTTACTTTAAAGTGGGATTCACAACTTTTCTCCAGTCCAAATCCCCTCGCATCAACCCTTTTATCAGCACCTCTGCCGTCGCCATGTTGGTTGCCAAAGGCACATTGTGAACATCACATACCCGAAGCAATGCATTTATATCCGGTTCATGAGGTTGAGCAGTCAAAGGATCTCTCATGAATATTATCAGATCCATGCCCTCACTGGCCACCATTGCACCAATCTGCTGGTCTCCCCCTAGAGGCCCCGACTGGCAGCGTTCCACCTTTAAACTTGTTGCCCCCATAATCCTTTTACCTGTGGTGCCTG
>JAQWCA010000124.1 GCA_028706065.1 Tepidanaerobacteraceae bacterium | reverse complement strand
GACACTAGAACGGTTATTCTTAAACGAGACGATACTGTAATAAGGTTAAAAATCGGTGAAAACAAAGCCGAAGTAAACGATAAGACAATCGTTTTTAATACCAGTGCAATACTGGAAAATAACAGAACCATGGTTCCTGTGCGGTTCATCAGTGAAGCCCTAGGGGCAAAAGTCGGTTGGAATCAGGAAACCAAGACTGTAAAAATCGAATATTGAGTATAAAAGAACCCCACCTAAAAAGGCGGGGTTCTTTTATTATTTATTTCTCTGAGAGTTTTTTATAGGTTTCATACCGTTCGTTGGCATCCTTTGCCGCTTTATCAAACAGTGCTTCTGCTCTATCGGGGAAAGTCTTTGTTAGGGAAGAATAGCGAACTTCGCCCATTATAAATTCCCTGAAGTCTGCAGAAGGTGCTTTTGAATCCAATACAAACGGACTCTTGCCCTCTTCTTGAAGCTGTGGGTTATATCTGTATAGGTGCCAATAACCGGATTCTACAGCCTGTTTCTCTCTTAGCTGACTTGTACCCATACCGGTTCTGATTCCATGATTGATACATGGTGCATAAGCTATAATCAGTGATGGTCCTGGATAACTTTCCGCTTCAATCAAGGCTTTGACAAGCTGATTCTGATTGGCTCCCATAGCGACCTGAGCCACATATACATACCCATAGCTCATAGCTATGCGTCCAAGGTCTTTTTTCTTCACATTTTTACCGGAAGCAGCAAATTTAGCTACAGCTCCAGTAGGCGTGGATTTAGAAGATTGACCTCCGGTATTTGAGTAAACTTCGGTATCAAACACCAGCACATTTACATCTTCTCCGGAAGCCAGCACATGATCAAGACCTCCAAAGCCTATATCATAAGCCCATCCATCACCGCCAAGGATCCACTGGGATTTTTTCACCAAATACTCCTTCATGTCAAGAATTTCGACTAAAAGTTTCTTGGATTTTTCATTATCAGCTTCGTATTTTTCTAGCATTGGGACGATAGTAAGAGCTGCCTTTTTCGTGGTTTTAGCATCATTCATGTTATCAAGCCACAGTTTGAAAGCATCCTTTATTTCTGCCGGTAGGGCTAATTCCAAGGCTTCTTTCATAAGTAAAGCTAGTTTTTCTCGAATCTGTTTTACGGCTAAGTGCATACCCAAGCCAAACTCAGCATTATCCTCAAACAAAGAGTTTGCCCAGGATGGTCCATGACCGTCCTTGTTGGTACAATATGGAGTAGATGGTGCACTGCCTCCCCAAATGGAAGAACAACCAGTAGCATTTGCAATCATCATTCTGTCACCAAATAACTGTGTAACAAGTTTTGCGTAAGGAGTCTCACCACAACCTGCACAAGCCCCGGAGAATTCAAGTAGTGGCTGCTCAAACTGACTGCCCTTGACAGTCCCTGTATTCATGGGGTTCTCCTTAGATGACAGATTCATAGCATAATCCCAACATGCAATCTGCTCAGTCTGGCTCTCCAGAGGTTTCAATATCAATGACTTTTGCTTGGATGGGCAAGTATTTACACATACTCCGCAACCGGTACAGTCTAAAGGACTTATCTGAATACGGAAGTTCAAACCATCAACACCCCGACCCGTTGCCTTTTTCGATGCAAAACCTTCAGGAGCATTCTTAACTTCTTCTTCATTTATGAGGAAAGGTCTTATAGCCGCATGTGGACACACATAAGAACACTGATTACACTGTATACATGAATCAGGTTGCCATTCAGGAACATTTACGGCTACACCGCGTTTTTCGTATTTGGTTGTACCCATGGGGAAGGTACCGTCTTCACGCCCCACAAAGGCACTCACCGGTAGTTTGTCACCTTCCTGGCGATTCATTACGTCGGCTATGTTTTTGACAAAGTCGGGAACATTGATCGTAGTAGCAGCTTCATCTGTAGCATCAGCCCAAGAGGCAGGAACTTCTATTTTAACCAAGGCTTCAATGCCCTTGTCAACAGCCTTGTAGTTCATATTGACAATTTTTTCGCCTTTTTTACCATAAGATTCAACAATAGCTTCCTTCAGATGTTTGATTGCTTCTTCCAAGGGAATGATATCGGCAAGCTTAAAGAAAGCCGCCTGCATTATCATGTTGATTCTTCCGCCAAGGCCTACTTCTTGAGCGATATTTATGGCATTAATAGCGTAAAAGTCAATGTTGTGTTTTGCCAAGTATTTCTTCACTGAAGCGGGAAGTTTTTCTTCGATTTCTTCCTTAGACCACTGGCAATTCAGCAGGAAGGTTCCACCGTCTTTTAGCCCTGCAAGGACATCATATTTGCCAACATAAGCTGCATTGTGGCAAGCGATAAAGTCAGCCTTGTCTATCAAATAAGTGGAGCGAATTGGTTTATGGCCAAAGCGCAGGTGCGAAATAGTTACACCGCCGGATTTTTTAGAGTCATATGCAAAGTAAGCCTGTGCATACATATCGGTGTTGTCACCTATAATCTTGATGGCACTCTTGTTGGCTCCTACGGTACCGTCTGACCCTAATCCCCAGAATTTACAGCATTTAGTCCCTTCGGGAACAGTATCAATATACTCTCCTAAAGAGAGAGAAGAATTTGTAACATCATCTACAATACCTATGGTGAAATGGTTTTTGGGTGCATTGGATTTTAAATTGTCAAAGACTGCCTTGATTTGTGTTGGTGTAGTGTCTTTGGAACCAAGACCATAGCGACCACCTACGATTAAGGGGCGATTCTGCTCGTCAAAGTATGTTGTGCATACATCCTGATACAATGGTTCACCCAAAGAACCCGGCTCTTTGGTTCTGTCAAGAACAGCTATCTTTTTGACAGTTTTGGGCATTTGGGCTAGGAAGTGTTTGGCTGAGAAAGGTCTATAGAGATGTACCTTTAATACTCCAACCTTTTCTCCCTTAGCCATTAGGTAATCTACAGTTTCATCTATTGTTTCACAAACTGAACCCATAGCTATGATAACTCTTTCAGCTTCAGGATCTCCATAGTAATTGAAAAGATCATATTTCCGCCCTGTTAATTTACTGATTTCCTCCATGTATTCTGCCACAATTTCAGGAATAGCTAGATAGTAGGGATTGGCAGATTCTTTAGCCTGGAAGTATATATCAGGGTTCTGAGCAGTACCCCTGGTTACAGGCCGTTCGGGATTTAAAGCTCTCTTTTTAAATTCCTTTACTGCATCATAATCTACTAGTTTTGCCAGATCTTCATAATCCATTACTTCTATTTTTTGTATCTCATGGGAAGTTCTAAAGCCGTCAAAGAAGTGCAAGAAAGGCACGCGACCCTTTATAGAGGTTAAATGGGCAACACCGGCAAGATCCATTGTTTCCTGAACACTTCCAGATGCCAACATGGCAAATCCGGTCTGCCGACAGGCCATGACGTCAGAATGATCGCCAAATATAGACAAGGCATGCCCGGCAACTGCTCTGGCGGAAACATGAAATACGCCAGGCAATAATTCACCCGCTATCTTATACATATTTGGAATCATAAGTAGTAATCCTTGGGATGCGGTAAATGTAGTCGTCAATCCACCGGCTGCCAGTGATCCGTGAACTGTTCCAGAGGCCCCGGCTTCAGACTGTAACTCAACAACTTTTACTTGTTGCCCAAAAATGTTCTTTCTTCCATGGGCACTCCACATATCAGCATATTCTGCCATAGGTGATGATGGAGTTATTGGATAGATTGCGGCCACGTCGGTAAATGCATATGCAACATGAGCAGCGGCATTATTACCGTCCATGGACTTCATAACTTTTGCCATTGGTTTTTCCTCTCCTTTATTTTGATTTAAAAACATATGCAAAGGCCCTCTAAATTGTACATTTATTAGTGATCTTTGGCACATATATCGCCTAGGCGACCTAATATGGGCATGTGACTGAATCAAAAATTAAAGAAGGCCTCGATTGGTAGCATAGTCCGGGACAATTATATCATACTCTTTTTATTTTATCTATAAGATTGAGTATGATGCGCACATAAACACCAATCTTATTGTATACTTGTGCTTTCTTTGCTAGAATTCTACATTGGTTTTTCGAAATCCTTCCTTGAATTAAACCAAAAATAAAAGCAGCTTTTGCTGCTTTTATGCATTCTGAAAAAATAGTGCCACCGTCCCCGGACCGGAGTGGGAACCTATCACCGGACCTATCAAGGACATCTCAATATCTTTTATACCAAATTCCCTTTTCACCGCTTCAGCAAGTTCCATAGCCAATTCTTCATTGTCACCGTGACTTATGCCTATTACCTGATTTTCCGGATTTTTTGCCCGTCCAGCCATGATTTCGACCATTCGCTTTACTACATTTCGCCGACCTCTGACCTTCTCCAATGGATGAATCGCCCCATCTACAAAATGCAAAACAGGTTTTATGTTAAGAAGACCTCCTACAAAAGCTTGAGCTGCTGAAATTCTTCCTCCCCGTTTCAAATGTTCCAAGGAATCTACCGTAAATATATGTTCCATATGTAAGGCATAATGCTTTATTTTCTCAGCTATTTCCTGTGGGCTTTTACCTTCTTTTGCCATCTGGGCAGCCTTAAACACCACCAACCCCAATCCTAAACTTGCACATTTGGTATCAATGACGATTATGTCCTTGGCTTTTAGATTTTCCCTTGCCAGCAGTGCTGATTCATAACTGCTGGTCAACTTCGAAGAAAGACCCAATACTATTGGCATCTTGCCCTGATTCATAAATTCTTCAAAACACCGCATGTAAGCTGGAACCACCACTTGGGACGTAGTTGGCATAATTTCACCCCTTCGCATGGAATCATAGAACTCCTTAATTGTATAGTGTGAAATATCCATGTCAGGGTCATCCTTCACGGTTACAGGCATAGGCAATACTGTGATAGGATAATTGTTAATAATCTCCTCTGGAAGATCGCAAGAACTATCAGTAACTATTATTACATTTTTCATTGAGTTTCTCCTCCAAAAAGTATTCTACCACGTTAATAAATTCTATGCAATAATTAGGAAAAGAGACTGTGTAATGTAAAACTGTCCTGCAATCCCGCTAAAACATTCTTATATATGTAATTATACTTGACCTATCATGTCAGTTATTATTTTTATAAAACTTTTCTTTACTCTTTGAGATGTATCTACTACTTCTTGATGTGCAAGCTTTGTTTTAGATATTCCCGCTGCCATATTTGTTACACATGACACTCCAAAAACCCTTATATCCATTTGCCTGGCTGCTATAACCTCAGGAACCGTTGACATACCTACAGCATCAGCCCCTACAAAAGAAAGCATTCTTATCTCAGCCGGTGTTTCATAACTGGGACCTTTATAAAAGGCATACACACCTTCTCTATATGGCACATTATTTTTCTCATATACTATCTTTGCCTTTTCTGTAAGCTCCTTGTCATAGGCAAAGGTCATATCAAAAAATCTCGGACCAAATTCAGGAATTTCCTCACCAAAAGCAGGGTTTTCTCCGGGAAAATTTATATGATCTTTTATTACCATTAGGTCTCCAGGCTTAAAGGACTCATTTATTCCCCCGGCAGCATTAGTCACAAACAGAGTATCAATCCCTAAAAGGCCCAATACCCTGACCCCAAGAACAACCCTTGAAATTGGGTGTCCTTCATAAAAGTGAAATCGCCCTTGCATAACTGCTATGTTTTTATCCTTTATTCTTCCAAAAATCATATT
>JAQWCA010000123.1 GCA_028706065.1 Tepidanaerobacteraceae bacterium | reverse complement strand
TTCAGCTTGGGCCGGAATATCCGGTAATTATTTTATGGATTATTTGGGTTTTGCCCGACCGGTGGTTTCCGGTTTGGTAGTAGGACTGATTTTAGGTGATGTACAAACCGGCGTTATCTTAGGTGCTACTATCGAAGCCATGTTTTTAGGTATTTTTACTGTTGGAGCGGCATTAGCCCCTGATTACAACTTGGCAGGGGTTGTGGGTGTAGCCTTAGGCATAGCTTCGGGTTACGGTGTTGAGGCTGCAGTGGCCTTGGCTTTACCGGTAGCATTGTTTGGTCAGTTTTTGATGATGAGTATAGTTTATCAGGGCAATTTAGTGTTTCTCCATTTGGCTGATCGCTATGCTGAAGAAGGGAAAATCAACAAGATTGAAACCGCCTATCTCAGTGGTGCACTGCTGTGGTTTATTAAAGGATTTGTCCCCACATTTTTAGCTCTGTATTTCGGTGCATCTGCAGTGGAAGGATTATTCAATGCCCTTCCTGTATGGTTGGTAGACGGATTTTCCATCGTTGGCGGTATACTGCCGGCCGTTGGATTTGCAATGCTCCTTAATGTTATAGGTGCTTCCGGGCAAATATGGGCATTATTTGCTGCAGGTTTTGTTTTAGTGAGCTATTTACATCTTGACATACTTGCACTTGCAGTTTTAGCTCTGGTTATTGCTTACATGTATGTATCTCTAGAACCTACTAAGGAGGTCAGATAAATGGCTAAAAATAAAGATAGAAAAAAGATTAGCCTAAAGGCTTTAACCAAAACTGCCTGGAGAATGCTGCTCTTTGAAAATTCAGTTAACTTTGAACGCATGCAGTCTTTTTCGTTTACTTACGCAATGATTCCAATCCTTAAAGATCTGTATAAGAATGCGGAAGATAGGATTCAAGGCCTTAAACGGCACTTGCAGTTTTTTAACAGTAATGTCATGGCTGCATCATTCATAGTGGGTGCTGCTGCTTCCATGGAAGAACAAAAAGCCAATGGTGAGCCCATCAGTGATGAGGCTATAAACAGTGTTAAGGCAGGTCTCATGGGACCGGGAGCAGGTATAGGTGATGCATTGTTTTGGGGAACCTTTGTTCCGTTGGTAGGAGGCCTTACCGCTGCTATGGCTTCAAAAGGATATGCCTTTGCACCTATTTTGCATCAAATTATTCGTGTGGGTGTGTGGATTGCCGTTATTCACTTCGGTGTCAAGTTCGGGTATAAAGAAGGGTTGGCGGTACTGGAAAGAGCAGGTCAGGCAGGAATACAAAAAATAACTCGTGGAGCGACAATTTTAGCTGCAACAGTCATCGGAGGCTTGGTGGCTACGCTGGTTAATGCTAAAACAGAACTTGTTGTAACTTCCGGTGAAGTGGGAATAAACCTACAGAGTGACGTGCTGGACCCCATAGCTCCTAACCTGATTCCTCTCATGGTGTTTATCCTAATATATTATCTTGTAAGTAAGCGCAAATGGTCACCCATAGCAGTAATAGGTTTTGTGTTTGTTCTAGGAATTGGTGCTTCATTCCTAAACATTTTAGCTGTTCCATAAATCAAAGGAGGTAATTATATGCGTGCTGCAGTATTTTTCAAGCCAGGAAAGGTCGAGCTTGATACGATTCAGGAGCCAGTTTTAGAAGATGGAGATATTAAGATAAAGGTGGATTTGTGCGGGGTTTGCGGTTCTGACATAAAGACATATGTGAGAGGCACCCCTTACACCATTCCCCCTGCAGTCCTTGGTCATGAAGTGGTGGGGACGGTAGTTGAAACCCGTTCCCCAAAATGGCAGGAAGGTGACAGGGTGGCTGTAGCCCATTATATTCCCTGTGGTGTTTGTTCCCGCTGTCTTGATGGAAAAGGAACCTTATGTCCGGAGCTTTTCGACCGGCGTATAGATCCCGGAGGATTTGCCGAAAAGATGCGAATCCCCAGAGATTTGGCGGAACGTGCCACTTTTAAAATCCGCGACGATGTAAGCTTTAAACAAGTGGTTTTGGCAGAACCTTTAGCCTGTTGTATACATGCTGTAAAGCAGCTTTCAATTTCACCGAAAAGCAATGTGCTTGTAATAGGTGACGGTCCGATGGGTCTGCTGCATACCCAAGCAGCAAAAGCATTTGGTGCAGGGAAGGTATTGTTATCAGGGATGACTCCACATCGGCTTCAAAGGGCTAAACAGCTTGCAGATTATTTAATAGATGCCAATACTGAAGATGTAGTATCAAAGGTAAAGGATTTAACCGGTGGAGACGGGCCAAATCACATTATAGTGGCAGTGCCCTACCTAGAGGCAGCTCAGCAGGCCCTTGACATGGTTTGCCCCGGTGGTGAGGTTCTGCTCTTCGGAGGTTTTCCCAAAAACCAAAGCCTGTCATTGGATCCCAATAAGATTCACTATGATGAAGTAAAGCTCCTAGGTACTGTGGGATCCTTGCCCGAAGAATTTCATCTGGCATTGACGCTGCTGGAATCAGGTAAAGTAGATGCGGACCTTTTTATAACTCACAGGTACAGCTTGGATAAAGTTGCCTATGCACTGGAGCGGGGAACCAAACAAGAAGGTATAAAAGCCATAGTTGATTTATCGGCTTCGGAAGGTACCGCAGAAGAATTATAGGGGGCAATGACAAATGTTACAGCCAATGACGGAAATGCTCAAAAAAGCTCGTATAGGTAAATATGCTGTTCCACAACCGGATTTTGTAAATGTAGAAATGGCCGCTATGTATCTGGAAGCGGCCAGCCAATCCGGTTCACCCATTATTCTCGGATACGGAGAGGAATACCTTGATACATCCGAGGGAGTGGATTTAAGACATCTGGTAAGACTCATTGAAGTTTTAGCAAAAGAATATCCAATTCCGGTAGCCCTTCACCTTGATCACGGCAGCTCTTTTGGAGCATGTGCAGAAGCTATTGCCGCCGGGTTTACTTCGGTAATGTTCGATGGGTCACATTTGCCTTTTGAACAGAACGTGGCCATTACCAGAAAAGTTGTGGAAATAGCTCGGCCGGCGGGGATAAGTGTAGAAGCCGAATTGGGGTGTGTAGGTACAGCTGATGATGCAGGTGACGACTCTCGTTTAACCGATCCTGAAATGGCCCGGTGTTTTGTAAAGGAAACCGGAGTGGATGCACTGGCAGTTTCAATCGGGACAGTCCACGGTGAATACAAAGGGAAGCCAAATATTCGCTTAGATTTATTATCAGAAATAAGTGCAAAGGTGGATGTCCCCTTAGTCCTTCACGGTGCTTCAGGGACAGGACACAAGATTCTTCGCGAATGTGCAAGGCAAGGCATCTGCAAGGTGAATATATATACCGATTTAGTAAAAGTAATGATCGGTTCACTAAAAAAAGACATGCAGCAACCAAGTCCCAACATAGTTTCAGTTATAGACAATATGCACAATGCAGTTGTACAAGAGTTAAAAGCTTATATAAAAACTTTAAGAGCGGATAAGCAGGGGTAATTCACCAAGATTCAAAACAGCAACCAAATAATCATATGTACCATGAACCGATTTTATATAAAGGCGGGTTTTGGATATAATCTCCAAAACCCGCCTCTTTTATATGCTGGAAATCTTAATATGATAAACTAAGATAAATGTCACATTGATTATTCGGTATTCTGCCAGTAGCAATAAGAAAAACACGAATATCATAAAACCCTTTTTCGTTGTATAAAAGTGTAAGATGTAGTATTATTTACATAAAGGTAATCGGATAAGCAGGTGTGGATGCCACCTACTTCCAAAAGGAAGGAGGTGGTGGATATGGTTACATATGAGACCTTATCTCTTTTGATATCGTCATCAATGCTAACTTTATCCCTTATCTCCCTGATTATTGTGCTAATTAAGGCAATAAGCAAAGGAAAAAAATAACCACCCTGCTCGCCCGTAGGGTGGTTATTTTAAAATAGCCTAATACGTGGCAACCGCATTTGCGGTTCCGATTGCCTTTATTTATATTATAACATAGTTTATATTAAAGTAAACAAAATGAGGAAATCTATTTTCCTCAAATAGCGAACATTTTTACCCAAAATCGATTATTCAACCTACCTACTAAATAGAATCTGAGTATTTCTTAATCATTTTATAATACATATTACATCGACGAAAATTCACCCAAAATCTGCTGGATGGAGGGATTAAGAAAATATTCTCTGCTTTATACCCCCTTCATAGAAAGACTTATCCTGTTTCTTTCGGTATCTACCGAGAGCACCTTTACCTTCACCGTATCTCCGACACTTACTACATCAAAAGGTGAGCGTACAAAGCTTTCGGAAAGCTCGGATATGTGGCAAAGACCGTCCTGATGGACTCCTATGTCAATAAAGGCTCCGAAGTCAGTGATGTTGCGAACAGTACCCATTAAAATCATACCGGGTTTTAAATCGGAAATTTCCAGCACATCGGTGCGGAAAATAGGCGCCGGCAGTTCTTCCCGAGGGTCCCGGCCTGGCTTTTTCAGTTCTGCCAGGATGTCCCTTAGTGTTGGGATGCCTATGTCCAGAGTTGTGGCCATCTCCTTGATCTCATTTTCGGTAAAAATCTTTGCCTTAAGTTCTTCAAGAGTGTAAAGTTTCATTATTTTTTTGGCTATATCGTAGCTTTCCGGGTGAACGGCGGTATTATCCAGGATATTATCACTTTCTGCTACTCGTAAAAAACCTGCACACTGCTCAAAGGCCTTAGGGCCTAGTCTAGGCACATTTAAGAATTCCTTTCTAGACTTAAATACTCCACTTTCGTCCCGATATTTTACGATATTCTCGGCGGTAGCAGCAGTGATGCCGCTTACATGTCTAAGGAGTGGAGGTGAAGCTGTATTTATATCTACACCTACTGTGTTGACACAGCCTTCCACTACTCCTGTTAGCTTTTCCGAAAGTTTCTTTTGATTTACATCATGCTGGTACTGGCCTACACCTAAGGCCTTTGGATCTATTTTTACCAGTTCCGCTAAGGGGTCCTGGAGGCGACGACCGATTGAAATGGCGCCTCGGATGGATACATCCAAGTCCGGAAACTCTTGAGTGCCCAGCTTGGATGCCGAGTAGACCGATGCCCCAGCTTCACTGACTACTACATAAGATATGGATCTTTCGACCTTCCTTAAAATTTCCGCTAGGAATTTTTCACTTTCACGGGAGGCTGTGCCGTTGCCCAGGGATATAACATTAACTTTATACTTTTCTATCAGTGAAAGGATAATCTTTTTGGACTCCTCAAATTTATTTTGAGGTGGGGTGGGGTAACAAACCGTATGTGCCAAGAGTTTTCCCGATTCATCTATAACCACGATTTTGCAGCCGGTGCGGTAAGCGGGATCAAAACCCAGGATTACCATGTCCTTTACCGGGGGTTGCAAAAGCAGGTGTTTTAAGTTTTTTGAGAATGTGGAAAGGGCTTGCTCTTCGGCGTCTTCTGTGAGTACATTTCGGATTTCCCTCTCGATGGATGGCCAAATCAAGCGCTTATAAGCATCGTCCACAGCCTTTCCCATTAGTTCGGCGGTAGGAGAATTATATTTTATATATTTGGTTTTGATGGTATCCACCATATCATCTTCAGGGACTTCAATTTTCACCTGTAGGAACTTTTCTCTTTCCCCGCGATTTATAGCCAGAATTCTATGTGAGACGATTTTTACTACGGGTTCCTTGAAATCATAGTACATGGAATAGGTGGATACTTCTTT
>JAQWCA010000122.1 GCA_028706065.1 Tepidanaerobacteraceae bacterium | reverse complement strand
CCTCTTGCAAGGTTCTAGCCGTGCCTCCAGTGGAAAGAATCTCTACTCCTAATTCGAAAAGACCTTTTGCGAATTCCACCAAGCCTGTTTTGTTTGAAACTGATATTA
Source organism: Tepidanaerobacteraceae bacterium (assembly GCA_028706065.1). Lineage (GTDB taxonomy): Bacteria > Bacillota > Thermosediminibacteria > Thermosediminibacterales > Tepidanaerobacteraceae > JAQWCA01. Next base: position 5,624 of record JAQWCA010000122.1, on the reverse strand, counting down.
AAGCTCGCTTTATCATCAAAACTCCTCCTTGCTGAATATTTTGACCTTACGGCCGTAAATTTTAAGCCGGTCTTCGGCATATAATTTTATAGCATCAGGATATATTTTATGCTCCTGTTCGAGTACTCGGGCTGCCAAAGTTTCTGGGGTGTCATCATCCTTAACCGGAACAGCCCTCTGCAATATAATGGGCCCTGTATCTGCTCCTTCATCCACAAAATGAACCGTTACACCGGTTATCTTGGCACCATAATCCATTACGGCTTTATGTACTTTTGAACCGTAATAACCTTCACCACAAAAAGACGGTATGAGAGCTGGGTGAATATTCATAATTCGATTTGGAAACGACCGAACAAAATGCAAAGATAAGACTTTAATGTATCCTGCAAGGATAACAAGGCCCACATTGTAAGAATTAAGTATTTTTATCAACTCATCTTCATAATCTTCCCTAGATTTGTAATTCCTGGGAATCACTACAGTTGAGGGTATATTGTGTCTTTTTGCCCTTTCCAGGGCATACACTCCATCTTTACTGGAAATGACTATGGCTATTTCAACCGGTAGATACCCGGATTCCACGTTATCAATAATGGATTGAAGGTTAGAACCTCCTCCGGATACCAAAACCCCAAGCCTTAGCTTTGACAAAATACCACCCCACCTTTTCCTCCGGATATCCGGCCTATAGCCCAGACCTTTTCACCTTGTTTTCTAGCAGTTTGTATAATCATATCGGCCCTTTTTTCCGGTGCAATGACCACATACCCTATACCCATGTTAAAGGTCCTGTACATCTCCGCATCTTCCACACAACCTATTTTTTGAATTACATCAAATACAGGAGGTATCTCCCAAGACCCCTTGTTGATTTTAGCTTCGAGACCTTCCGGTAATACTCTTGGTAGATTTTCTGTCAACCCTCCACCGGTGATATGTGCCATACCGTGGATATTAAAACCTTTAAGAGATTTTACTACCTTTGAATAAATTTTTGTAGGCCTCAATATTTCTTCCCCTAGAGTCTTGCCAAATTCTTCGATATAATCCTTCGGTGAAAGATTGCCAATTTCAAAAAACACCTTTCTCGCCAGTGAATAACCGTTACTGTGAAGACCTGAAGATGCAATTCCAATAACAATATCATTTTCTTTTATAGACGAACCATCAATGATTTTTGTTTTATCGACAACACCCACAGCAAAGCCTGCGAGATCATACTCATCTTTATCATACATCCCCGGCATTTCGGCGGTTTCACCACCTAGTAACGCACATCCTGCCATCTTGCACCCATCAGAAACACCTTTGACGATATCGGCCACCTTTTGGGGGACAAGTTTACCTAAAGCTATATAATCCAAAAAGAACAATGGCTCCGCTCCGTTAACCAGGATATCATTTACACACATTGCCACACCATCTATACCGATTGTATCATGTCTGTCCATCATAAAAGCTATCTTGAGCTTTGTCCCCACTCCATCGGTACCTGAAACCAGAATGGGTTCCCGGTATTTCTTAACATCCAGTTCAAAAAAGCCGCCAAATCCACCAAAGTTTCCCAACACTCCCGGTCGAAATGTAGAGCTCACATGACCTTTCATCAGCTCTACTGCTCGATTGCCCGCATCCACATCCACTCCTGAATCTTTATAGGTAGCTTTTTCCATTTAATCTTCACCTCTTTTCATTACTTTTAACGTTTTTCAAATACATAACGTTTTCCTTCTCTAGGTACAGCCAATGGATATGTACCTGAAAAACACCCGGAGCAAAATCTTTCCCGAGAAAGACCCGTAGCTTTTATTAGCCCGTCCAAACTTAGATAGCCCAGGCTTTCAGCTCCTATATGCTGTCTGATTTCCTCAATTTTGCGTTGAGCACCGATTAACTCTTTGCGAGTGGAAGTATCAATGCCAAAATAACAAGAGTGCATCACCGGCGGTGAACTAACACGGACATGTATCTCTTTGGCACCAGCTTCCCTTAAAACATTGACTATGAGGCCGCTGGTAGTACCCCGGACAATTGAATCGTCCACCATTATAAGGCGCTTCCCCTGCACCACTTCCTTAACGGCATTTAGCTTGATTTTAACCCCGATTGCTCTTGAGCTCTGGTTAGCCTTTATAAAAGTCCTTCCGACATAACGATTTTTTATGAGACCTATGCCGAATGGAATTCCAGAAGCTTCAGCATAGCCCATAGCAGACACCGTTCCCGAATCAGGCACACCGATAACCATATCTGCTTCCACCGAATGCTCCTTCGCCAATAATCTCCCTGCTTCCCAACGGGCCATGTGAACATTGCTTCCGTCAATGGTACTGTCAGGCCTGGCAAAATAGACAAATTCAAAGATGCACAGAGATGAACGGCAATTGTTTCTGTTTTTTTTGATGCTTTTGAGTCCGTCTTTATTTATTATAACTATTTCTCCAGGTTCAATATCTCTGATAAATTCTGCATCGATAGTATCAAGAGCACAGCTTTCCGATGCAAGAATATATGATCCATTTTGTTTTCCGAGGCAAAGGGGTCTGATGCCCTGGGGGTCACGCATACCAATTAGCGCATCCTCTGTCATCATGACCAGTGCATAGGATCCCTTTATTTTCTCCATGCAAATCTCGACAGCCTTTTCAATATCTCCCGAATGTTCCTTAGCAATTAAAAATGCCATTACTTCACTATCGATTTCTGTCTGAAAAACGGCTCCGCTTTCCTCCAATTCGCTTCTAATTTCGGAAGCATTTACTAGATTGCCGTTGTGCGCTACCGCTAAAAAACCCTGTTTGTAACGAACTACAAGAGGTTGGGCATTGATCAGAGTATTGGCTTCCGTAGTGGAGTAACGCACATGACCGATGCCTATGCGGCCGGTAAGCCTGTCCAGTATTTCATCATTGAACACTTCAGAGACTAAACCCATTTCTTTATGATAATTGATACCTTCCCCTGAAGTTACAGCAATTCCGGCACTTTCTTGACCACGATGCTGCAGCGCATAAAGTCCATAGAATATTGTTCGACCAATACTTGAGTCCTCCTCGGAGTTGTAAACACCAAAAACACCACAGGCTTCTTTTAATTTGTCGCTCATTTTTCGATTCTCCGTTTAATAGCATTATCCCATACTTCCACAATTTTATCTGTAGACACTTCTATTTTTCCAACAACTTGATCTTTCTTTTTTACTTGTATTTTTATTCCGCCGGATTTTACAAATCCCAAAACACTGACGTTGACATCTATTTCTTCTGCAAGTTTATTCAAAACCGAAAGGTTCTCTTCAGGTAAACTTAGAATTATCCTTGACTGCCCTTCTCCGAACAAAAGTGCATCAGGCCGTACATCGGTTTCGATCTCTCCAGTAAAACCTAAATTCCCAACTATGCAGCACTCTGCCAGCGCAACAGCCAATCCTCCTTCAGTAATATCATGAGCTGACTTAACTAAACCCAATTCTATAGCTTTCAGGCAACAAGTTTGAACTTTGTTCTCTTGATTAAGATCTAACCGAGGCGCAGATCCTCCAGCAATGTTTAATACTTCTTTAAAATACACAGTTCCGCCGCCGAGCTCATCGGTATTTTCCCCAAGAAGCACAACCAAGTCACCCTGCTTTTTAAATTTCATGGTACAATGCTTGTTCACATCATCTAAAATACCTACCATACCTATCACTGGGGTGGGAAATACAGCACTTTCTTTACCCTCATTATAAAAACTGACATTACCGCTTATAACAGGAATACCAAGGTTTCTACAAGCCTTGGATATACCGTCCGCGCACTTTTCAAATTGATAAAACACTTCGGGTTTTTCGGGATTGCCAAAGTTTAGACCATCAGTAAGGGCTAAAGGCTTTGCACCGCTAACCACAAGATTCCTAGCTGCTTCGGCTACCACCTGCTTGCCTCCTTCATAGGGATCAAGATAGCAATAATAGCCATTGCCATCAATAGAAACTGCTATACCTTTTTTCGTGCCCTTTACTCTAATTACCGCTGCATTAGATCCCGGAGAAACTACAGTATCTGTACCTGCTGTCTGATCAAATTGTCTGTATACTATCGCTTTACTGGCTATATTAGGTGAATCCAGCAGTTTAAGCAATACTTCATTTAAATCACTGGGTACCGGAATTTTCGAAAAATCTATTTGCAATTCATTCATATATTCGGGCCTTTTACTTTCCCTTTTAACAATGGGTGCTCCTTCAGCCAGCGATACGGCAGGAACCTCACCTACAACTTTGCCATTTTCCAATATCCTCAGCATGCCATCATCAGTGACGGTGCCAAATTTTACTGCATTTAGATCCCATTTTTGGAAAATTTTCTTTACATCGTCTTCATACCCTTTCTCCACTATAACCAACATTCGTTCCTGAGATTCAGATATCATTATTTCATGAGGTTTCATATCTTTGTCCCTTTGGGGAACAAGTGCTACATCCAGTTCTATTCCACTTCCTGCCCGAGCGGCGGTTTCACAAGTAGATGAAACAACGCCTGCCGCTCCCATATCTTGAACTCCCACCACCCATTCCTTTTGGAGTAATTCAAGACAGGCTTCCATCAATTGTTTTTCCTTGAATGGATCACCCACCTGCATTGGAGAACCTTGATCAGGATTATCATCGGAAAGTTCACCCGAGGCAAAGCTCGCTCCGTGCATTCCGTCACGCCCTGTCGCTGCACCTACTACCATGACAGAATTCCCTATACCGGCTGCTTTACCGCGAACGATCTTGTCATGACGTATTATTCCCACACACATGGCATTTACCAAAGGATTTTCTTTATAAGAATCGTCGAAGTAGACTTCACCACCCACTGTAGGTATACCCATTGCGTTGCCATAATCACCTATTCCAGAAACAGCCCCTTCAAATAAATACTTCGCTCTTTCATTGTCAAGGCTGCCAAATCGAAGAGAGTTCAAAAGAGCTATAGGCCTTGCACCCATTGTGAAAATATCACGAATCATACCACCGGCACCGGTAGCCGCTCCTTGATAAGGTTCTACGGCTGAGGGATGATTGTGACTTTCGACTTTCATGGCAACCGCCAAGTTATCCCCGATGTCGACTATTCCGGCATTCTCACCGGGCCCTTGCAGTACTTGAGGCCCTTGGGTGGGAAACCGTCTTAACACTGGTTTTGAGTTTTTATAGCTGCAGTGTTCTGACCACATGACACTGTATAGGTTTAGTTCTAGATCGTTTGGCTCCCTGTTCAGTATTTTTAATATTTCATCAAATTCAAGATCTGTAAGACCTAGTCTTTTGGCTTCATCTCTACCAGCCATTGACATTACCTCCTTCTACATACTGCAAGATGGACTTAAAGAGTCTTATACCATCAGTGTTCCCAAGTATTTCTTCGGTATATCGCTCAGGATGAGGCATCAGGCCAAATATATTCCCTTCTTGATTTACTATTCCCGCTATGTTTTGCAAGGAACCTACGGGATTTGCACCTTCTACTGTGTTTCCATTCTCATCACAATAAGTAAAGACTATTTTATTTTGTGCTTTCAAGTGTTTTATCGTTTCATTATCGACAAAATAGTTTCCATATTTACAGGCAATAGGTAAGCGAATTACCTCA
>JAQWCA010000121.1 GCA_028706065.1 Tepidanaerobacteraceae bacterium | reverse complement strand
GAAAGTGATTTTTTTATAGACTATAAACTTGAAAGAGATCGATTAAGAAGTCAAGAGGCCGATTATCTAAGAGAACTAATAAACAATCCTAATGCTGGAGAGGAATCTAAAGAAAAAGCCCAACAGGATTTAATAAGTTTATCTCAAAAAGTAGAAAAAGAAATGATTGTAGAGAATTTGATTAAAGCTAAAGGTTTTGAAGATGCGTTAATTTTCTTTTCCGATGAATTTGTTAATGTTGTAGTAAAAACTAACGGGTTGGAACCTAAAGATGTTGCTCAGATTACTGATGTGGTAACTAAAACTGCCGGTATTACAGTAGATAAAATTACCATTATAGAAAGAAAGTAGAAGTTTCTAATTGTAATAATTCAATTATTTTGCTATAATATCATTGGGTTTGATCGATACTTGGAAGGAGAAAAAACATGAGTAATATAGAATATGATAACAATAGTGAAAAAGGTTCCATAAAAATAGCCGACGATGTCGTAGGTATAATAGCAGGGCTTGCTGCTACGGAAGTAGAAGGGATAGCGGGTATGAGCGGAGGTATTGTTGGTGGAATTGCCGAGATATTAGGCCGCAAAAACCTTTCCAAAGGTGTTAAAGTTGAGGTTGGTGAAAAAGAAGCTGTTATAGACTTATATATGATCGTAAACTATGGTGTGCGAATACCTGATGTGGCATGGAATGTGCAAGAAAATGTTAAAAAAGCTATTGAGAACATGACTGGTTTATCTGTTGTCGAAGTGAATATCCATATTCAAGGTGTTAGTTTTCACACTTTGGCAAAAGAAGAAGATAACAAATAACACAATACCCCCTGAACAATCTCAGGGGGTTAATTTCCTTCGAAAGGAGCTTAAAAATGAACCTACTTGATAGGATTATGCTAACAATTTATGCACTGTTTTTAACAGTGGTTTCAGTGATTATCATTTTGTTCGCTACTGGGATTATTAGCTTGCAGTTTTTTAGTACAAGCATTTTGATGTCATATGGTCGATGGGAAACCGGTGTTGTAGGAGTAGTTTTATTACTTTTAAGTTTGAGATTTTTACTTTCAGGCTTAAAAACCAGGCAATTACCTGACACTACAATAGCAAATGGAGAATTAGGGAAGGTTAGCATAACTCTAAATGCCGTTGAAAGTCTTGTACTTAAAGTTGTTAGGGGCATTGAAAATATAAAAGATTCTAAAATAAAAATAAAAAAACTGGATAATGGTGTATCAATATTACTGAAACTTACAGTTAATTTTGATGTTATAATACCTGAGACAAGCTTTGAACTTCAAAAAACAATAAAAGATTATATTGAGAATACCGCAGGTATCACGGTCAAAGATGTCCGAGTAAGCATCGATAACGTTTCAAATCAGCCCAAACAAAAAGCTGTGAAATAAGGGGTGAAAGAAAGTGGATTTTTTGTGGGAGTTATGGCTGCAGCACAGAGGGAAGATAATTGGGGGCATTTTGGGACTTTTGATAGGTATTGTTATAATTGTATTTGGTTTTTTTAAAGCTTTATTTGTCATTATATGTACCATATTAGGATATTATATAGGTAAATCCACAGACAACAAAGAGAAATTTAGAGATTTCCTAGATAAAATTTTACCTCCGGGTAATAGATGAGGAGTGCCTCTTTTGAGTAGAAAAATCGCTAGAGAGCGAGCTTTTAAAATGCTTTTTGCCATAGACATTGGTGAAAATACAATGGAAGAAGCAGCCGAAATTGTAATTTCTAATTCAAATGATCAGAGCCAAAAATCATTTATCTTAGAAGAAGTAAAAGGTTCTTTAGACAGTATTCTTGAGATCGACGAACTTATAAATAAGCATTCTAATGAATGGACTGTAGAACGCATGGCTGCAACTGATAGGAATATATTACGTCTTTCTGTATATGAAATCCTTTATCGTAAAGATATACCCATCAGTGTTTCTATAAATGAAGCTGTCGAAATAGCAAAAAAGTATTGTGATGAACGGTCCTATAAATTTATCAATGGACTACTTGGAGCCATTGCTAAAGACAATTCTATAAGAGTATAGATATTATCTTACTGTTACTGAAGCATTTCAAACAGTCATGGAAGCTATTTTGAAATGCTTTTATTAAAATTTAAGATCTACTTGCCGTTTGGGGGAGATCTATCTTGAATCCTGTTCTAACCGTCACTGAAGTGACTAATATAATAAAAAATCTTTTTGAAACTAATGAAATTTTGAGACGAGTATATATAAAAGGTGAAATAACAAATTTTAAACATCATGGTTCAGGTCATATGTATTTCACACTAAAAGATGAAAGGTCCCAGATTCGTTGTGTGATGTTTAAAAGTAGTAATGTCCTTCTTCCCTTCATACCCGAAGATGGCATGAGGATTATAGCATTTGGATTTATAAGTGTTTTTGCTAAAAACGGTCTGTATCAACTATATGTAGAAGATTTAGAGCCCGATGGTATTGGGGCTTTGCATATTGCTTTTGAAAAGCTTAAGGCAAAACTCGAAAAGGAAGGCCTTTTTGGATTCGAGCGAAAGCAACCCATACCGTTTTTACCTAAGAAAATCGGCCTTGTAACATCACTTACAGGTGCAGCTATTAGGGATTTTTTGACTGTTATAAAAAGACGTTTTTATAATGTAGATATAGTAATTGCACCTGTATTAGTACAGGGTAATAGAGCAGCTGACGAAATCTGCTCTGCTATATTTAATCTTAACAAATTAAAGAACATTGATGTCATAATAGTTGGCAGAGGTGGTGGCTCGCTTGAAGAATTGTGGACGTTTAATGAAGAAAAGGTTGCAAGAGCCATTGCTAATTCTAAAATTCCTATAATATCCGCAGTCGGTCATGAAACAGATTATACTATAGCAGATTTCGTGGCTGACAAAAGAGCTCCAACTCCTTCAGCCGGTGGCGAAATAGTTGTGCCTGAAAAACATATTTTAAAAAATGAAATCCGACATTTTTCTTTAAGACTAATTAACGGCGTATTAAATAGTACAAGCGAAAGAAGACAAAAACTTGAATACTTGAAAAGAATGCCGGCTTTTAAAAAACCCGAAACCTATACAATTAATTACAGGTTAGCAATCGATGAGTTATTACGGAAACTTCAAAAAAGTGCTGATCTGTGCATATCACAGAAAAAATTAATACTTGGTCATTATACTGGCAAACTTGAGACCCTTAGCCCTTTATCAACACTGGAAAGAGGTTACAATATATGTATTCACGCAAGAACCAATAAGGTAGTGAAGCAACTAAACGATGTTGAAAAAGGTGATTCGATTGTAATAGTATTGTCAGACGGAAGTCTTTTGTGTGATGTGAAAGATATTAAAGTAAAGGGTGATAATCATTGAATTCTACATATAAATACGAAGAGGCATTGAACCGATTAGAGTATATAGCTGATCAATTAGAGAAAGGTGATTTGACATTAGAAGAAGCACTTACTTTTTTTGAAGAAGGAATCAAACTTGTAAAGATATGTTCAAATATGCTCGATCAAGCTGAAGGTAAAATACAGGTTTTAATAAAAGACTTAGACGGAGAGTTACTTGTCAAAGATTACAAAGGAGGTTCGGAAATAGTTGAGTGATTTCAAGCAGGAAATGATATCCAATGCGCATACTTTGGAACAAGCACTTGAATCGTATCTACCACAAAAAGATGAATTTCCAGAAAAGCTTCATGAAGCTATGCGCTATAGTACTCTTACTGGCGGAAAAAGACTTCGTCCTATTATGGTTATGAAGACCGCTGAGTTTTTTGGAATGCCTTTTGAAAAAGTATTGCCTACAGCTTGTGGTATAGAGATGATACATACTTATTCTCTTATTCATGATGATTTACCTGTTATGGATAATGATGATTTTCGGCGAGGAAAACCAACATGTCATAGGGTATATGGAGATGCATTGGCTCTACTAGCTGGTGATGCCCTTTTAACACATGCTTTTACCACAATTGCTAAAAATAGCAAAATTGAAGGTGTAGCTACCGATGCGGTCATAGATGTCATAGAAAAAGTCTCTCTGGCAGCGGGGGGATACGGTATGATTGGAGGGCAAACGATTGATATAATATCCTCAGGACATGAGATTGATAAAAATACTCTTTATTATATAAGTAATCATAAAACAGGATGTTTAATAAGTATATCTCTTTGGTCTGGAGCGAGACTGGCAGGTGCACCAAAGGAAGACTTGAATAAAATCAAACGTTTTGGAGAAATAATTGGATTAATTTTTCAAATTGTCGATGATATCTTGGATATTAAGGGCAATGAAAAGCTTATGGGTAAGCCTACAGGCAGTGATATAAAAAACAAGAAAAATACTTTTACTCATATAGTCGGTTATGGCGATTCAATCAAATTAGTTAATGAACTTTCATTACAAGCTAAAGAAATTGTTAGAAATTATAAACACAATAATTTTTTTATAAATTTAACAGATTTTTTTACAGAGCGCACCTACTAAATTTTACTATCAACATAATACCTGACTTTTGTGTAGAAAGTAATGTTAATTTTGTCAGCGAACGTTAGTATGGTTTATTTTTCTAATGTATTTTTTGCATGATTGAAACCTTATATTTTTTATGCTATAATATATTATAAGTAATGAAAACAGGTGGTACAGTATTCTAGTCAAAATCACTCCTTTGAAGGCGGGGCTAAAAATCCGTCAAGGGCATATCGATGAAGTTCCTGGTGCTGGCTGCTGACGCCCAGTTGGGGGCTGGTGCTGGGAGTAAGGAAGATGGGGCGATCTACAAAGGCATGTAGGCGTTGACCCTACTTCCGCGGAGACCTAAGTACGTGGTTTGAGAGAAATCCTTGATAGCTACGGCTTAGGGTGTGAACCTGCATTCGATGAAATGTTGGGTGCAGTGTAGCCTGCCTTGAAGTGAAATGGGCGGAAAAAGGTTCTTAGGTTGATCGGGTAATTTGGCCAAATTACTAATTAACTTTTACCTTTGAAATCTATTTTGCAAAAGAGGCTAGGAGGAGAGGGATTTTGGTGAGGAAATCTCCTAGACTGTTCTTTTAGGAAATGGACTGGGGATTACAGTGTGGACTAAGTGGTAATCTAGCCCTGTATATGGCGACATAACAGTAGTAGACCTAAAGGGGAACCGTCTTTTCGGCAACGATTAGATGTCTGCTGGGGAAATCCTGCTAGACCTAAGCCACAAAATTTACCCTATCCATAACCACCTGTTTCGATTGATAAACGGAGGATACTTTGTTGAATTCTACTTTAGAAAGAAAGAAGTCTAAAAAGAAAAATAACAACGGAAGTCAAAAAGCTAGATGGGTAAAAAGGGTTTTTATTTTAGCTTTTGGGCTCTCCGTTTTTTTTAGTTTGATTTCAGAGATTGTATTAAAAAAGGTAAACTTTATCACTTCATTACTTATTTTGTTGGGAATAATTACTATAGGGATTATATTTGATATAATTGGCATAGCAGTAACTTCAGCAAGTGAGGTACCTTTTCATGCTATGTCAGCAGATAGGGTACCCGGAAGTAAAGAGGCAGTTAAACTTGTTCGGAACGCTGATATTGTATCTAACTTTTGTAATGATGTTGTTGGAGACATTAGTGGGATTATTAGCGGAGCTGCAGGAGCGCCTATTGTACTGAAAACTGTTGTATATACCCATGGCCGAAATGATATGTTTCTTAGTATATTTCTGACTGGTATCGTTTCCACATTAACAATAGGAGGCAAAGCAATAGGTAAGGGTATAGCTATAA
>JAQWCA010000120.1 GCA_028706065.1 Tepidanaerobacteraceae bacterium | reverse complement strand
AGGGAACCAAGTTTTGATTTTAAAGACATCGTGAATACCATTACAGATGAACCTTACAAGGCAGAAAACTTTACAGAAAATGAGAATGGTAAGCTCTATACCATTGACGTAAAACCAACCACCGATCAAAGAATAAATTTTGCGGTAGATTTCAATCTTGACTTTACCAAAACCAAAGTGCTCACACATGGATTTAATCGGTATGAGAGAGATGGCAAAAAAGTAAGAATCGCCGCATGGTGTTATGAACCTGAAGTTTTAGAAATCTATGTTTTAGGTGAAGACATTGATTTAAAAATAAATGCCTATACTGACGGAGAACTCAGTAAAAGAACCGATTTATTTACACATCAAATCTCCACAAAAGAGGTGGAGCTTAAACCCTACCTAATGGAATACATTAAGAATCATAACTATAGAGAAACCAATAATATGTTTTCCGATATCCAAATATATAATCTGTATGGGAAAGCCCTTGATAGACAATTCACTTCCGGGTATAGCTCCGAGCATGACCTTTTAGAACAGGGATATTACCAGCGGATTCTAACCCTTGTTTACACCGTGGAGTTTGCTGCAAATAGTGAAAAAGAGGTAAGTGTAAGTTATAGGACATCCGGAACTATGGATAGAAGAGAAACTGCAGATCCTCTATACACCTTTGACTATATTTTAAATCCCGCTGAGAACTGGAAGGATTTCAAAAATCTATATATAGAAATTAACCCGCCGCAAAAAGCTCCCCATATTGTAAAGAGCAGTATTGAGTTCACTAAGGGAGAAAATAATACCTACACAGCAACCTTGACCAAACTCCCCGAAAATGACCTATCCTTTACTCTCTATGCCCATGAGAAAATTACACTGTTTGATAAGATTCAGGGGAAGTTTTCGAGGAGCTTCGGATATTTTGCTGTTTTTTTAATATATGTAATAGCATTTCTGATTATCGGAATAATTATTGTCATGCTTATTTTTAGAAGAAAAAAAGAATAAATATATCTGAAGGGAATTGACATATCCAACATCAAAATCACTGGAGGAACTTTTATGCAGGGTGTCTACGAAACAGAAAGACTGGTATTAAAAGTATTGCATAAAACCTATGCAGAATTGGTTTTAGACTACTACTTAAGAAATAGGGATTTTCTAAAAGAGTGGGAGCCTACAAAGAGTGAAGATTTCTACACAATGCAGCATCAAGAAGAACAATTGGATAAAGAATTAGTTAATATTGCAAATGGTAATTTATTTAGGCTATGGATTTTAAAAAAAAACGATGAAAGTAGAGTAATAGGCTCTGTAGGATTTAACAACATCGTGAGAGGGGCTTTCCTATCCTGTCATCTTGGTTATAAATTAGACAAAGATGAAATTAATAAGGGTTATATGACTGAAGCAATTCAAAAAGGTATTGACATTATGTTTAATGAATTTGGTCTTCATAGAATTGAAGCCAATATTATGCCTAAAAATAAATGCTCTTTAAGAGTGGTTGAAAAGTTAGGATTTTATAACGAGGGACTGGCAAATAAGTACTTGAAGATAAATGGTAAATGGGAAGACCATATACATATGGTTTTATTAAATTATAAGGTATAAAGGTCGTTAGTGCTATTTATTTAAGTGACAAATTGGAAGTATAGTTTTGGATAGTAATACAAATACATGGTATTTGTGAGCAGTAGGGAGTATTTCCTAGAAAAGCATGCTAAAAGTAGCTGAGGTCGAATAATTAGTCTCCTTCCAAGTTTTACACCTGGTTATGGGAGGAGACTAATCTCAATTTATGTTAAAATAAGAGGGTATTATCAGAAACCGATAAAGTTTTCATCAATTATTCGGTAAACTTGCTATAAATTGTTATAATGTTACCGAATATGGAAGTTAATATTTGAGAGGAGATACCAAAAACATGCTAAAAAATAGAATAAAAAGGAAACCTACAATAGGAGAAGCTATAACAGCTTTATTGTTAGTAATAGCGGTAATTTTGATTTCGATTAAGACTGCTCTGGTTCTGGAGACGGCATTAGTGCTTGGAGCAACGGCAGCTGCTCTTGTGGCCCTTTATTTAGGATATTCTTGGGAAGATATTGAAAAAGGTATGATAGATGGAATAAGGAATGGTTTAGGTGCTTGCATTATTTTGATTGTCATTGGTATAGTTGTAGGTACATGGATTTTAGGTGGTACTATTCAAACTATGATCTATTACGGATTGAAGTTACTTACGCCTCAAATATTTCTACCTGTTGGGTTTATGCTTTGTGCGTTAACCTCTCTATTGATAGGCAGTTCTTTTGGAACTATCGCCACTATGGGCATTGTCCTTATGGGAGTTGCCGAAGGTCTGAGTATTCCAAGGGCTATAACAGCGGGAGCTATAGTTGCGGGTGCTATGTTTGGAGATAAAGTTTCTCCACTGTCTGACTCTACTAACCTTACCGCTGCCATGACCGGGACGAGATTATTTGATCACGTTCGCTCAATGTTATATGTATCCGGCCCTAGTGCAATAATTAGTTTTATTATCTATAGCTTTATTGGACGAGGTTATGCTGCAGCAGGAAGTGTTGACTTTGGAACTGTAGAAAGTATTTTATCAACCCTGAGTAACAATTTTAATATTTCACTTCTAACCTTAGTTCCACCGGCAATAGTAATTACCCTCTCGGTATTAAAGGTACCTGCCATTGTTGCACTGATGATAAGTTTTATGTCGGCTGGTATTTTCTCAATGATTACTCAAGGAGCCAGCCTTGCGGGCGTAATTGAGGCAGGAGCTAACGGCTTTGTTTCTAATACCGGTCATGAGCTTATAGATAAACTTCTTACACAAGGTGGTATAAACTCCATGATGAGCACCGTTGCCATAATTATGGCTGGGACCGCCATGGGCGGGATATTGGAAAAGTGTGGGATATTACAAGTATTGCTTGATACCCTTATGAAATATATAAAGAAACCCAGAGACTTAATCTTAGCTTCTCTGGCCGGTGCTTATATCATGTTGCTTGCAACGGGAGAAATGATGGTATCCATTATAGTACCCGGTAGGACTTTAGAACCTGCGTTTAAGAAGATGAAGATACACACCAGTGTTCTTTCAAGGACTCTTGAAACCGGTGCTACTCTGATGTGTGGAGCTTTACCATGGGGAGTTGCATCAGTTTACGCACAAAATGTTCTTGACGTTGGTCTTGATTATATTCCATATTGTTATTTACCCTTTATAGCTCCGATTATCGCTATAATATATGCTTTTATTGGTTTTGCAACATTCCCGGCTAAGTCAGAAGAAAGTTAAAATAAAAGGGGACGATGGCCATTAACAAGATTACAGGAAAAATCAGACCGGTTTTACATGACTTTAAGCCCAAATCCTATACAAAGGATCCATGGGAGAAATTAATCGAATACAACATAAAAAAAGATGATGTTATAGACTGTTCTTTAGGTATAAACCCTTATGGCTGTTCAATACTGGCACAAAATGCAACGAGTGATATTAGTTGGGAAGGTATCTCTAAATATCCTACTCCATCATATATTACAATAAAAAAGGCTCTGATAAATTTCTGGTCCGATGTGGCGGATTTAAAAGAAAATGAAATTTATTTAGGAGCAGGTTCCGTTAACATTCTAATCAAATTAAACAGATTGTTTATAGAAAGCGGCAGTAAAGTGCTTGGCTATTGTCCGCAGTTTTCAGAATATGAAAATCTAGTAAAACTGCATGGAGGAGTTTATGATTTTATAAGCTTAAGAGAAGAAGAAAATTATAAATTCCCCTATAAAAGATTCCTGGAGGCTATAAACGACAATTATGATGTCATTTATATTGACAATCCCAACAATCCTACGGGCCAAGTTTTAGATATTTCAATAGTTGAGGAAATTGCCAAAAGAGCAGCAGATTACGGAATACCTATTATTTTAGACGAGGCGTATGGAGATTATATGGATGCTTCTAATTCGGCTATAAGTATCTGTGAAAAATATGATAATCTGCTAATAGTACGCTCTTTTTCAAAAGGTCTGGGTCTTGCCAATATAAGGCTGGGCTACCTTATTGTAAAAGGTTGCCTTAAAGAATATTACGATACTGTAAATATACCGCCCTTTGTCTTTCCTGACATTATGAATAAAATAATAATCAAAACATTGAATGACAGTGAATTTATGCTACAGTGTAGAAAAAACATCCAGAAGAACAAAGCAAAACTCATATCCGTATGCAAGGGGAAATTTACAATAGCCGAAACCGGTCCTGAAGTTCCAATACTTACCTTAGGATGCAAAGATAAGAGAAATTTGTATGATTACTTTTTGAAAAATGGGATCATAACTGCTCCGGGGGATGAATTTACCAATTTAGGCAAAAATTATGTGCGGCTTCGTATACCCTCTGATATAGAAGACCTTTTAAAAAGAATAGAAAAAATTTAAGATATAAACCCTTCTATAAAAAACTAAGACCTCACTAGTGAGGTCTTAGTTTTTTATTTATCCTTCGCATTTTTAGAATTTATATCGTCATATCCTAGAGATATCGACAACTCCCTAGCGTGTTTTACAACTAAGTGAATAAGAGTTGAATGCTTATCTTCGGTAAGCCTAGAATATGGTCCAATTATTCCAAGTGAAGCTACTACCTTGCTATACTTGTCTCTAATTGGAGCAGCGACACCGACAGCACCTTCAATGTATTCTCCTATTGTTAAAGCAAAGCCGTCACTTTTTATTTTTTTTAATTGTTTTGAAAGTATTACCGGATTATGAATCGTATTTTCAGTAAATACTTGAAGTTCTTTACTTAAGTATTCTCTTATATAATCCTCACTTTTATTTGCTAGCAAGACTTTTCTTAAAGAACCACAATGTAAAGGCACTTCAGTTCCGAAAGGGTCGACAATTTTTAAAGGATAGCGTCCAGAAACACGTTCCAAAAAAAATCCTTTGCCATTATTCGAAATTGCAATATAGGTATCTTCTCCAGTGCTTTCTGCCAGCTTTTCCATTATAGGCAAAGCCAATTCCCTTAAATCTATATGTATACTCGCTTTAAGTCCTAATATTGTCAATGATGGTCCAAGATAATACAAAGAAGACTGTTCATCTTGGCAAACAAATCTTTCAGATTTGAGTGTAGATAATATTCTATGAACGGTGCTTGGCGGTAGTTTTGATAATTGGCTGATTTCTGCGAGAGAACATTTTTTGTTTGATTCACCTAAAATGTGCAATAACTTTATGGCACGCTTTAAACTTTTTATCATATATAAAAAAACCTCCTATTTGACTTATCTACAAATCTCTTGCATGTCTATAATGATAGAATCCCATGTCTATTATACTAACATTTAACAATAAGGCAAACAGTAAAGAAAAATTTTTTATTTTGATATTACCATAATATAGAGCGAGTATTTCAAAAAAATAAAATTTATTTTTTTATAAAAAAAAAGAGGATTTTTGATTTTTATGTAGAATAGCTAAATATACATTCCGTAAAGTGGTATTCATTCCGTATAACGGAATATGAAGTTTTCTACAGAGAGGTGATCGGATAAAAAGTTACTTTTTAATGTAATTTTTCACAATTTATTAAAAAATATTTCCGTAAGAGGTGATTAGAATTAGAGAAAATAAGCTGTATACATTAAAAGAAGCTATTTCCAAATTTGTCCATGATGGAGATAGTATTGCATTTAGTGGATTTACTACAAATCGAAAGCCCTATGCAGCATCATATGAGATTGTTCGTCAGAGAATAAAAGATCTATA
>JAQWCA010000119.1:3110-5797 GCA_028706065.1 Tepidanaerobacteraceae bacterium | reverse complement strand
GAAAAAATTATAGAAAGGATTATTCCCAAAATTATTAGGTACCAAGAGAATCTCCCTTCAAGACCCGGCAAGTTAAAAAACACCTGAAACATCGATGTCAAAGGATAAGAAAGAACTGCTCCGGACACAACACCAATCAGACCCCCTGCAAGGCCGATAATTAAGGCATAGGACATATAGTGAAGCAGGATTTCTTGAGAGGTATAACCATCAGCTTTTAAAATACCTATCTGGCCCCTTTGCTGTTCTATCAATCTCTTAAGGGTAATGTATAAAATCACGGCTGCAATCGAAAGAAACATTATAGGCATGGCTTTTGACATGGCCACTAAACCTTTGAGCTCCTCGCTCAGGAGCAAATGGCTTATTTGTTCATCTTGAGAAATTAAACTATTAAGTCCGTAAGGTTTTAATTTTACTTCCAATTCCGTTTTGACTTTATCAAAATCTGTACCCGGTTTCATGGTAAAAACCAAATCATTAAAGGTCTTTTCATCGGGAAACAGTTTTTCCATACTACTTATCGGAATAAAAGCGATACCGAAGGTTTCCGGGGAAGGGTACAAATCCGCTGCAGTGCGAAGAGAATATATGAATTCCGGACTGTTTGCCACACCCACTATAGAAAGTTTTCTTTTCTTACCTGATGCTATTACTTCTAGCTCATCATTCAGATTATGACTATTAGCCTCGAAAAATTTATTATCAATCCAGATATTCATGACCTTATCTTCAAGGGGATATCCTGTATTGAGAAGGGCCCCGTTTATGGGGTTTTCTCTGCCAGGCTCTACGGAAACAAGTCGCAAATAGACATTTTGTTTACTTCCAGGTTTTAATACCATCACTTCTTTTACAAGACGCCCCTGAATTTCTTTTATTCCTTCAATATCTTCGAGTTTTTTTACCTCATCCCGGGGTATACCCTTCACCTGTACAAATCCATCGGCAAAATTTTGGTTTTCGTAAAAACTTTGCTGTGAAGTTTGTAAGGTTTCCACCATCGTTGAAAAAGCCGTAAATACTAAAAGTCCCATAATTATAATTACGGTAACGGCCAGATATGCTCCTTTATTTTCCATAAGATCCTTTAACATCTTTCTATTGAGCATCACCAGGTCACCTTCTCCGGCGGTAATGGATTTTCATTTTTTTCAATCCTATCAAGCCAGCCGTCCTTTAAATAAAACACGCGATGAGCTATTTGGGCTATAGCCGTGTTGTGGGTAATTATAATAACGGTTTTTGAATATATATCACAAAAACTTTTAAGCAGTTTTAAGATTTGAATACTGGTTTTAAAATCCAGTGCACCAGTGGGTTCATCGCACAGCAGCATTTGAGGGTTTTTTGCCAGAGCTCGGGCTAAGGCTATCCGCTGCTGTTCTCCTCCGGATAATTGCGAAGGAAAGTGGTCCCCTCGATCGGAAAGTCCCACCTGCTCAAGTATATCTTCGGCAGAAAGAGGATTTTGGGATATTTGAACTGAAAGATTGATATTTTCTAAAGCCGTAAGATTTGGCATCAGGTTGTAAAACTGAAATACGAAACCCACCTCATTTCGACGATAATAAGTAAGCTGCTTCGTATCGGCCTGATGCAGTGGCGTACCTTTATAATAAAGCTTTCCGCCGGTGAGTTTATCCATTCCTCCCATAATATTAAGTAAAGTGCTCTTCCCTGAACCGCTGGGGCCAAGGACAGCCACCACCTCACCTTCCATCAGCTCAAAGCTCGCATCTTTCAAAGCTTTCACCGTAACTTCGCCCATTTGATAAAATTTTTTGAGATTTTCAGCTACAAGTATGGGATTATTCAACCATAGCCCCTCCCTTCTTTTACCCATTGGTATAACTCATTATTAATTCTATTATTACTTCGATTTAAAAAGTCTGATTAAATGTTTCTAATAAAATATTATTACTGTTTTATTTCATAATATCAAAATTGCTGTGGGATGACAATAAGTTTTGAAATATTTTTATTGATATATTTCATGATTTTTAGTATTATTGGTACGAGGTGTATACATATGAACGGTTTCGAACGTAGAAGAGAACGTAAAAGTAAGTGTATTAGGAAGGTTGCCTTTGAGCTTTTTTGCACTTTCGGAGTGCGAAAAACAAGTATTGCCAAAATAGCCCAAAAAGCCAGCGTATCACAGGTAACCATATACAATTACTTTGGCAGTAAGGAAGGCCTTTTAAGAGAATGTTTAGCGGAATATATGGACCAGAAACTGCAGGAATATGAAAAATTAATGGAGGAAGAGCTACCCTTCCCCCAAATTATAGAAAAGATAGTTTTTGATAAAACTGAAACATTCAAGATGATGAATCGGGAGTTTATTCAAGCAATTCTTTTAAAAAATCCAACTATGCAAGAAATTATTGAGGATTTCTATGAAAAAAAAGCCCTTCCAATGATGATTAAACTCATTGAGAAGGGTCGCAGCGAAGGTTATGTAAATAAAAATATCTCCATGGAAGCGTTTTTGTATTATATCAAAGTATTTAAAGAGGCTGCATACGGATCTGAGTTTTTATCAGATCGGTCTAAGCAGGCACAGCAAGATTTAGCCTCTTTGTTCTTTTATGGCTTGATGGGAAAACCCTCTTGAATTATTTTATGCTACGTCGTAATTTTAACAGGTTTGTTTCTACCCCTTTTTCAATGTTGGTAACGGG
>JAQWCA010000119.1:0-3010 GCA_028706065.1 Tepidanaerobacteraceae bacterium | reverse complement strand
GAAGGACAGCCTCCCGCACGGCCAAGGTTTGTAAACACTTCACAGATCCCGTTCTCATCGGAATTGACGGTAATATAAAGGTTTCCGCAGCCAATCTTTACTTTCTCAGTATTGCCATAGGTTACACTGGGTCTGGGTCTGGGTTTTATTTCACTTCCGGGAATAACACCGGCTATTTGACAATCAGCACACTGGGGAGGAACCATCTTGGCATTTTCCACTTCGTCTTTTGCGCCTTTGTTTAAGACCTGTTCCTGCCTGCTTCCGTCTCTGTAGATTGTAACACCTTTACAGCCCGACTCGTAAGCCATCATATAAACGGTTTTTACATCTTCCCTAGTGGCACTGTTGGGGAAGTTCACTGTCTTAGAGACAGCATTGTCAGTATATTTCTGAAAGGCCGCTTGGATTTTTATATGCCATTCAGGGGTAATGTCATGTGCCGTAACAAAAACCTTTTTTATGTCCTCAGGCAATTCTTCTATTTCCTGAAGTGTGCCATGAGCTACCACTTTCTGCATCAATTCTCCACTATAGATCCCTCGTTTTTTAAGCTCTTCCTCAAAAATCGGATGAACTTCTACCAAACGCTGATCATCCATTACATGTCGCTCAAAAGCCAAAGCAAATATGGGCTCTATTCCACTGGACGCTCCCGCTATAATGCTTATAGTTCCAGTGGGAGCTATGGTAGTAGTAGTGGCATTTCTGATGGACATATCTTTATCTTTAAAAGTGCTCTTTTCCCAATTGGGGAAAACCCCTCGCTCCTTTGAAAGTTCTTCGGAAGCTTTTTTAGATTCTTTGTCGATAAAGCCCATTACTTCTTCAGCTGTTTTCACAGCTTGGTCAGAGTTATAAGAAATACCCAGTTCGATCAGCATATCGGCAAATCCCATAACACCAAGGCCAATCTTGCGGTTGGCCAATGTCATTTCCTCTATTTCCTTTAAAGGATAGCGGTTCATATCTATGACATCATCTAAAAACCTCACGGCCTTGTGAACCGTATCCTTCAAACCCTCATAATCAATTACTCTTTTTTTGCCGGGTTTTTTTACGAATTTGGCAAGATTAATAGAACCCAAGTTGCAATTATGGACAATTATTCCCTCTGCGATTAAGGAATTGGTAACGGGCTCTGACACATCATATACAAATGCTCTGCCTGCAGGTACCACTGATTTAACTCGACTTCTTCGCGTATCACGATAGTTTCTGTTTCGATTCTCTATCCACTCAGTAAGGCGTTTTTGTTTTGCAGGATTCATGGGGAATCCAATGAGCTTTGCATAACGATCAATGCTCTCTTTAGTAATAAAGAGATTACTCCACTCGCGGCCGTCTTTATGGCGATAATCCCAAATTCGTGATTTTATACCAAGAGCCATCAGCAACAACTGCACATCTCCTGCAAGTTCTCTGGATGCGGTGGTAAAAGTGACATTGGCTCGCTTGTTACCAACGTATCCTTCCGCTCCGAAGAGCCCTTTCAAAAATTCTATTTGTATTTCTCTGTCAGATTGCATAATGCAACTTGGAACCCGCTTATCTCTTGATAAGGCAAATTCCATACCATTTTCATTGAGGAATTGTCGAACTCCGGCATTGGTGCTGGTAACCGTTAAAACACCGTTTTCAGCACGGCTTCCTTGGGGAAGCCTTCCATTTGACGATGGGCTTATTAAATCAGCACAAAGCTCTTGAAATACCGGTAAAAGCTGACTTTCTGCCTTATCATCGTCAGGCCCAAAAACCAATCCACTGGACTTTTCAGTATGCCAACCATCACCAACCATCCAACCCAGCATTTGATAAAGCTCATCGTTTTCACAGGTAATATCTCTCATAGGAACTGTTCCATCAAGTAGATAGACAAAGTCTTTATTATCTAGCTGGCCTGCCGGTACCCATCCGCGTTGAGTAAGTATTTTATGATCTGGAGTAACCCGAAGACGTTGGCCATTTTGAAGCTCTACAGTCACAATATCCTTTTCACCTATGGGTACAACAGTAGCATTCCGAAGTGTAAGACCAGTCTCGTTAATCACTAGGCCGTCTGTGTAAACCGAAACCTGTTCATCTCTCTGTTGCCTTTGATAGGCTTCCTCTACGGTTTCCCAACCCCTTTCAGTCATGATGCGAGTATCAGGAGCAAAACACGACTCAAAGGGCAGCAGCGGCTGCTCACCACAGTCAAAAGATACAAAGCCATTAGTGATCCAAGTAAGGGTTTCAGGCTCTGTTACATCGAAAACTTCATCTTGGCCAACATATGTTATAGACTCTATTTCATCCCAAGTAATGCCTTGAGCTTCGACATCTTCTACATTATTTTGTTTACCTTCACGCCTTTCAAATAAAGTCTGTGCCTTTATCGTGGATGCTATACCCACCACACTCATAAACCTCATACTATAAGAAGGTGGAATTATTACTTCATGGTAATCACCAAAAGTATAGCTGCGTTCTTGACCTGAGATATCTCGATAAGAGCCAAAGCTTGAAACTTTTTTCCCTAATTGTTGACGAATTCGTGACTTAATACCTAGGCCCTGAAGTAGCAGTTGAATCTCCTGAATCAGTTCGCAGGATGCCGAAGTAGCTCTAATACCCCCTTCATTATCAACAAAGCCGGAGCATGCAAAAAACGCGGACAAAAAAGCAGTAACAACAGTTTCCGGTGCTTTAAAGATTGCCTTTGGTACTTTTCTATTGCGTGACCTACCGGCAGCAGCCCCGAAAGCCTTCCATACCCTCCTTATACTCTTAGGCAATTCTAAAATGGTTGTTTTATTTCTTACTCTAATGCGATATTTAATCCTCCAAGAATCAAAAATGGTCTTTGTACGTTCAAGTAATTCTTCTTCATTTTGACCAAAATACATAGCACTGGCAGTGCTATAATAACCGCTGCCTACCAAAATACCAAGAATAAAACCATATTCGTCAGAAAACTCAAGAGGCAAGAGCCACCCTGTCCTCTGCCGTAAGTTTATTACCTCAAAAT
>JAQWCA010000118.1 GCA_028706065.1 Tepidanaerobacteraceae bacterium | reverse complement strand
CCTTTTAATCGCTTGTTTAAAGCCAGAAGTTTATTGGGACTGTATAAGAAAAGGTAGGGCAAGTCTTTATTTATGATTTCCTGTGTTTTAAATAGCAATTCCTGTCTGCCCTCCTCCGAAGCATTTGCCCTAATTAATAGAACATCGAGCTCGGTATCGGAGTAGGAAACGAAATTATACCCATTTTTTATTTCACTGCTTGCAAACATAAATCGCAAATCCGGATTAGGTGTAAGCTTCCATCCCATGATAGCTGCATCAAACTTCTTGTTCATGACATTAGTTTTTAGCTCATCCCATGTGACATTAACTAATTTTACTGAAATACCCAAAGCCTTCAAGTCTTTCTCTATATGTGAAGCAGCTTGATAACGAGCTCCATTGGCAGTATTAACCAATAATTCGATTTCAAATTTGTAATTCTTGTTACCAATGGTTTTTTCTAAAATTCCATCTTCATCCTCGTCTTTCCAGCCAGCCTCTTGGAGCATTTGCAAAGCCGCTTTTGGATTATAAGCTACATGCTGAACTTGTGAGTTAAATGCCCATGAAAAAGGTAGAATTGGGCCATCTATAACTATACCCCTGCCAAGAGTAGTATCTTGCAGTATCCTATCACGATTAATTCCCATCAGCATGGCTTGTCTCACCTTGACATCACTTAGTAGAGGATTGTTTAAGTTTAGTGAAATAAATTCAAAATATCTTGAAGGACACTGAAGTAAATAAACATCCTCCATATTTTGAAATATGTTCCAATCCTCAGACTCGATTATTGCAAGGTCAATAGTCTGATTTGTAAAAGCTTCTTTAATAGAATTATTATCCGGAAATCTTCTAAAGTTAATCTCATCAATATAGGGCTTATCACTATAATAATCGTTTCTATGTAAGGTAATAGAATTACTTTTCCATCCTACTACTTTGTAAGGGCCAGTACCTATATACTCTAAAGTTAATTCATCGTCAGTTTTATCAGTCTTTGATTTTTCAATAATAGATGCCGGTAATATTCCCCGATTCATTTCGTACAAAAATCCAACATCAGGCTTGTATAGAGATATGGTAAAGGTTTTCTCATCTAAAGCTTCATAGCTTTGAATGTTATCAAATTCATTAAAATCCGGTCTATTTTCCTTGCGCAATTGTTTTTTAAGTTCTACTATCTTATCAAAGGTAGCTTTAACATCAGCTGAGGTAAAAGCCTGTCCATTGTGCCATTTTACATCAGTTCGAAGATTAAATGTATAAGTTCTAGCATCATTAGTAACTTGCCAGTCTTCGGCAAGTCCTGACTGTATCTTGCCTTGACCGTCGATTTTGACAAGACCTTCATAAATAAGACTTAAAATAGACTTGGTTTCATCGTCTTTGGCCATTAAGGGGTCAAGATTTAAAATAGCAGTGGTAGCAAGGGTTATGGATCCACCGCTCTGAGGAGTCCCGGACATTTCTTCTTCTAACAATTCCTCTTGCTCCATCGGACTTAAGGGTGTATTGGAACAGGCGGCAATTAAAAAACACAATATGAGTAATAATGCTACGAATCTTTTTTTCATGTCGGGCCTCCAGATATTCCGTAATTCTTTTAGAAATTCACAATAAAATTATATATCACTGTCCATGCTGGGTCAAATTCCAATAAAAACATTAAAACCCTCTATCTTCTTGCTTAAATATTGTCTTTTGTTAATATATACTAAAATATTGAATACATGACTTCAGGTCCAGTTATGGCACTAATCCTGGAAGGGCCTAACGCAATAAGATTAGCCCGACTTTTAAACGGGGCCACTTGAGTTGAAGATGCTTTACCAGGCACAATTCGCGGGGACTTTGCCATCTCTACCACTGAAAACCTTGTTCATGCTTCAGATAATATGGAAAATGCAAGTCTAGAAATATCTATTTGGTTTCCCAATCTGTAATATTATTTAATTCGCTTTAGTTTTGGGTTATCTTTTAAACCGGGAATCCTACCTCTTTTGGCTACAGGTGTTCCATCAACCATTTTTAAGTCCAAAGTCATATCTATTGGATTAGTGCCCGATATGTAACTACCCACTCCGAAGGCATCGGCCCCTGCGTCCGAAAGTATCTTCATCCTTTCAGGTGAAAGCCCTCCAGATACAAATATTTTTACATAATTATAACCTTTTTGGTTTAGACGGTTTCTAATTTCATACACCAATTCCGGTGTTACTCCACCCCTCTCACTGGGGGTATCAAGTCTTACCCCCTCCAAATCCTGTCCAAGAGCTTGGGCGACATTTAATGCCTCCTCAGCTTCATCTTTGAAGGTATCAACTAGAATTATCCTAGGGGAGTCAGAAGGCATTATCTCGTTATAAGCTGTCGCCACAGAAATCGTATCTCCCGCCATAATCATGGCAGCATGAGGAATAGTTCCTGAAGGTTCTCTCCCTAAAAGTTTAGCTGCCAGTATACAACTGGCATTATTAGCACCACCTATAACCGCAGCCCTTTCCATAACCGGTGCAACAGCTGGATGCACGTGCCTTGCACCAAAACAAATATAAGACTTTTCTCCAGCTGCTTCCCGACACTGACGTGCTGCTGTGGCCCATGCACTTGGATGTGCCATCATCCCAAGAATGACAGTTTCATAAATTCCAAATTCTTCATAAGGCCCTATTATTCTCATTACTGTATCCTTCGGTTCAAAGGTTTCGCCTTCCGGCACTGCATATACTTCAATTTGTTTATCTCTTAACAGGCTCTCAACTTCTGCCACACCACACATGACACCAGGCCTGCGGGGAAACACTTCTGCTACTACTTCCTTTTTTGAAAATCCCATATGTCGCAGGATCTCCATGGTTTTAATGAAGTATATATCTGTTGTCATTCCAGCAAGAATCTCATCATGGCTAGCAGAAAATAACCGCCTCTTCGAATCAACTTTGATTTTTTCCACATCGTTTAATGATTTGATTTCTTTCATCAGAACAAACCTCTCTCTCAGTGTATTATGTATTTTATAATTCACTAACACCCCCGCCGGTAGCGCAAGTGTCACTAAGCTATTGGATAAGTGAAGCTAATCACCATGTGAGGTTATTACTCCATCCTTTGATTAAGTTCGGTTTTATAGAGTCGTTTGTACCACTTATAAGATTTTTTGACTTTGGCTACAAAATTCCTTGTTTCAAGAAAGGGAATTTCTTCTTCCTTGTTTTGCTCAAGTTGACCTTTTTTTATCCATTCGGCTACATTGCCCCGGCCACCGTTATATGCTGCCAGAGCCAGAGTAATGTCGTCATTGAATTCTTCCAGTAATGAAGAAAGATACCAAGTCCCAATCTCTATATTGAGATCCGGGTTTTGAAGATCCTCTGTTTTAATATTTCCCATCCCCATTTTTTCCGCAGCCCAAATCGCAGTTTTGGGCATAAGCTGCATAAGACCAACAGCACCCTGTTTAGACATAACCTCTGGCGAAAAGTTGCTTTCTACTTTTATAACCGATGCCACTAGATATGGATCGACCCTGTGTTCTGTTGAATAGCAAACAATGGATTTTTCGTATTTTAAAGGATACATGTATCTCATAAACCATGATAAATTGTTGTAAAGCGCAAAAAGGCCAATAGTAATTATAAATACTACTACGATTTTTTTCCTCACGACTGCAAAATACCCCTCCATATTTCATCTATGTGTGTCTTGGTAGTTTCGATATCACTGGTATTATCAATTATTCTATGGGCATATTTAAGCTTGTCTTCAAGAGGCATCTGGGATTTTATCCTGGCCATTGCTTCCTTGTTACTGAGATTTTTTTCTCTAAGCATCAATCTTTCAAGTTGAGTTTTTTCATCGACTACAACCAACCATACTTCATCAACCAGTCTATCTAAACCCAATTCCAAAAGGAGTGCTGCATCAATAATAACAAATTTTTCATTGCTTTTTATGTAATACTCCAGTTGTCTCTTTATTTCTTTGATTATACATGGATGAGTAAAGCTGTTTAGAATCTCCAACTGTTTTTTATCTGAAAACACGATATATGCGAGTTTTTTTCTGTCTATATCCCTTTCATCTTTTAATATCTGCTTTCCAAAATGATTGACTACTTTTTCCCACGCAGGCTTCCCAGGCAAAATAATTTCTTTTGCTATTTCATCAGCATCTATTATAACAGCACCTTTATCCTTAAGCAATGAGGAAATAGTGCTCTTCCCACTGGCTATGCCCCCGGTAAGGCCTACAACCATCAAAGTCATTCCTCCCCTATTACAATTCTTCCCAAGTATATCCTTGCGTAAAATCCACAACCAGTGGCACTTTCAAAGGAATAGCTTTTTCCATATATTCTTTGAGCATATTTTTAACTACGGGAAGTTCTTCTTTAGGCACGTTTAAAATCAGCTCATCATGAACCTGCAGAAGAATCTTAGATTTTAAGTCATAACTTCTTAAATAATCATGCACCTTGACCATGGCTACTTTAATTATATCTGCTGCACTGCCCTGAATAGGCGTGTTCATGGCCGTCCGCTCGGCAAAAGAACGTAGATGGTAATTCCTGCTATTTATATCGGGAATGTACCGCCGACGATTGAGCAAAGTAGTCACATACCCGGAAAGTCTAGCTGACCTAATGGTTTCCCTTACGTAATCTCTTACACCGGGATATCGTTCGAAGTATGCGTCTATATAATCCTGAGCTTCTCGGTTTGATATATCCAAACCCTGAGCTAAGCCATAGTCACTTATGCCGTATACTATACCAAAGTTCACTGCCTTGGCCTTGTTTCGAAGTATCGGTGTCACTTCTTGTAGCGGCACTCCAAAAACTTCACTAGCTGTGCGGGTATGGATGTCTTCACCTTTAATAAAAGCTTCTATCAAGCCCGGATCTTGGGATATATGTGCCAAAACCCGGAGTTCTATCTGGGAATAGTCTCCGGATAAAAGCACATGATTAAAATCATCTGCGGTAAAAACTCCTCGAATATGTTTGCCCTCGTCGGTCTTTACCGGTATGTTTTGAAGATTTGGTTCCGTACTGCTAATGCGCCCCGTAGACGTTACTGTCTGGTTGAAACTCGTATAAATTTTTTTAGACTTATTATCCACTAGAGCTAAAAGACCATCAGCATAAGTAGATTTGAGTTTCATCAAAAAACGGTATTCCAATATACTTTCCACTATCGGATGGCTTGACCGCAGTTTTTCCAAAACTTCAGCATCTGTTGAATAGCCGGTTTTAGTCCTTTTTATGACTGGCAATGAGAGCCTCTCAAATAGTATTTGACCAAGCTGTTTTGGTGAGTTTATATTAAATTCCGCACCGGACTGACGGTATATATCCTCAGTAAGTTCAATAAGCTTTTTCCCAAACTTATTGGAGAGCTCTTTAAGTTTATCAGTGTTTACCTTTATTCCGGTATGCTCCATATCTGCCAAAACTACACTAAAGGGTAATTCCACATCATAAAAGAGGTCTTGCATATCATAGTCTTTTATTCTCTTATCCATCGCATTTTTTAATGCTAAAAGATATGCGGCCTTTTCTCCTACACCTGATGTATCGGATAATGACCTGCCTAAAAATTCCATTGCCAGTATTGATATGTCATATCGAGGTTTTGACGGTTCCAGAAGATATGCCGCCAAAAGAGTATCAAATTGACAGCAAAAATCTATATCAAGCTGTCTTAGAATATTCCTCATGAATTTACCATCATGAGTGATTTTATATATATCCGAGTCTTCTAGAATTGATTTTAACAAATGCTTAATAGAGTTATCTTTCAATAGTTTGGAATCAATTTGATAAGTCTTATCTTCTAAACAAAGGTATATAATATTTATTTTGTAT
>JAQWCA010000117.1 GCA_028706065.1 Tepidanaerobacteraceae bacterium | reverse complement strand
TCTAAAATTCCTCCAACAGCCTTTCTAATCATACTATAGGAATAGCCCCTTCTCTGTAAAAAAGCTACGACTTTTCGCATCTTATCCATAGGTGCATCATTTCGGTAGCTAGTATTTAGTTTCTTTTCGGCAAGCTTTATGCAAGCAGCAAGGGATTTTTCTTCGTCAATCAGTTCTTCTAATACACTCTGGATGATTTCCTTTGATATACCTTTTTGGAGTAGTTTTTGCTTTATTAAACCTTCTCCGCTTTGCTTTATATTGAGCTCATAGTTAACTAATAATTTAGCAAAAGCGTAATCATCGATAAAGTTATTTTTCTTTAAAAATCGGATGGTCTCTTCAATAATATTGCTTTCATAACCCTTTTGGTTTAATCTGCTTCTAATTTCGTGCTCACTTCGAGCCCTATATCCCAATAATTTCAAAGCATAGTTATTAGCCTTGCTTTGTTCTTCTGCTAATATGACTTCTTCTATAAAAGCTGTAGACAATTCCTTGCCCAAAGTCAATTTGTACCAGATTAACACATCTTCGTGAACTCCAAAGGCAAAGCTATCATCAATATACACATTGAAACGTTTTTTATTTTTTCTCTGCACTTTGATTGCAGTTATTTTTCCCATAACGGCTCCTTGTATTAATATTACCTCATTAACTCTACTAGCTATTGCGAATTCAGTCTATTACGTATATTTTATGTTATAGGCCAAAGATCGTCAATAGGTCTTGTGTACAAGCATAGTTACAATTACACCTCTCATAGAGACTTTCATAAGTTTTGTAAAATCAGGCTTAAGATGTATTACTTAGTTTTACATATAAGTAATAAAACTTAACACTGGTTTAACATGGATATAAACTCTCCTTTTTATAATTATAGACAAATAAATGATTTTTTTATATGAAAAGGAGGAAAACATATGTTAAGACAACATGTAAAACTTATTCTTATTATGGTATTGACTTTCACTATTTTAATGTTAACTGTTGGATGTGGTAACTCCAATACCAAATCTCAAGGACAGGATAATAACAGCTTAGGGCAAGAGCCCGAACTTAGCGGTTCTATTCAAATAGCGGGCTCAACTTCGGTTCAGCCCCTATCGGAGGAATTAGCAATGGATTTTATGAGCAAGTATTCTAATGTAAAGATTAATGTGGCAGGAGGAGGCTCCGGGGCAGGGATTAAAGCGGCTCAAGATGGAACTTGTGATATCGGTGGATCTTCCCGTGAATTAAAGCCTGAGGAAAAGAGTGTAAAGGAAATTGTCATCGCAAAAGACGGTATTGCCGTAGTGGTGAATCCTGCTAATCCCATTAGCGACCTAACCATAAAACAAATAAAAAGTGTCTTTTCCGGTGACGTGACGAATTGGAAGAATCTAGGCGGAAGTGATGCTCCGATAACAGTAGTTATCAGGGAAGACGGTTCCGGAACTAGAGGTGCTTTTGAAGAAATAGTATTGGGTAAAGACAGCAAATTTACCAACAAAGCGATTATCCAAAACTCCACCGGTGCAGTGCGGACAACCGTTGCCTCAACGCCCGATGCTATAGGATTTATATCTCTTGGCGCTCTTAATGATGAAGTTAAGGCACTACAGGTAGGTGGAATTGAGGCTTCAAAAGAAAATGTGCTCAACAATTCTTATAAAGTAGCAAGACCATTTATCTACATGACTAAAGAGGAGCCCACGGGGCTTATCAAGCTCTTTATAGATTTTGTTTTGAGTGCTGAAGGTCAAAAGATTGTAGAGAGGGATTTTATACCGGTACGGTAAAATAACACATTGAGTTGGACTGTCATAGATTGACAGTCCTGTATTTTAATTTTATATTCAATAGGAGAAGATTGGAATGCGAAAAATACTGTTTTTATTTGCTGCTTTATCAATATCTGCTGTTATCATGATTGGCATATTCGTTTTTATTGAAGGTTATCCGATATTTATAAAAGTCGGACTCCTTAACTTCATTTTTGGCCAAAAATGGAGTCCTTCGGAAGGTTTATATGGGATATTGCCGATGATTATAGGAACTTTTTCCACTACATTAGGTGCGCTCATTCTCAGTGTGCCCCTTAGTGTTTTTACAGCCATATTTTTAGTCGATTACGCACCTAAAAAAGTTGAAAGGTTAATTAATCCCGCGATTGAGCTCTTGGCCGGAATTCCTTCGGTTATATATGGCCTTTTCGGGATGACTATGATTGTTCCCATAATACGAGAATTTCAGAAGTCATATTTTGGAAATGGAACATCTCAAATGCAGTCTGGTTACAGTATTTTGGCAGCAGCCATTATCTTATCCATAATGATTTCTCCCACCATAATAAGTGTAACAAGAGATGCTTTGAAATCTGTAGAACATGAGCTCAAAGCGGGTTCTTTAGCTTTAGGAGCAACCAAGTGGCAGACTACTTGGCACATAGTACTGCCAACGGCAAAATCAGGTATTATAGCAGGTATTGTTTTGGGTATGGGCAGAGCTATCGGAGAGACCATGGCCGTGATAATGGTAGCAGGCAATACAGTGGGGTTTCCTGAGTCCATATTTTCTCCAGTCAGAAGCCTTACTGGTAATATAGCAATTGAAATGGCCTATGCTGCAGCAGGAGACCACACTCAAGCATTATTTGGAACAGGAATCGTGTTATTTATTCTGATAATGTTTATAAATGGCTTCGCACTGAGGATATTTGGAAAAGGGGTGAAAGCAAAATGAAATCTAAAACTACTGAAAAGTTTATGAAAGTTATATTATGGATAAGTGGTATTATCACACTTTTAATTCTTGTGACAATCCTTATGTACATTATTTCTCGTGGTCTTAGCAAAATCAGCATAGGGTTTCTAACACAACTTCCACGTCGGATGGGTATGGAGGGAGGTATTTATCCGGCGATAGTAGGTACATTTTATTTTGTTATTGTTACAATTCTTATGGCTGCACCTGTAGGTATTGCTACAGCCGTATACCTAACCGAGTATTCAGGTCAAAATATATGGGTAAAGGTTATCCGTTTTGGCAATGATATGCTTTCAGCCGTTCCATCCATAGTTTTTGGGCTCTTTGGTTTTGCTTTGTTTGTAGTAAAATTGAAACCTATAACCGGTGGATGGTCTATTCTTTCAGGTGCTCTGACCGGTATGTTGATGATATTACCAACTATAATAAGAAGCAGCGAAGAAGCTATAAAAGCTGTTCCCCAGGAGTATAAAGAAGCAAGTCTTGCATTAGGGGCAAGTAATGAACAGACGATAACTAGCATAATCATTCCCACTGCAATGCCGGGGATAATCACAGGAGTGATTCTGGGAATAGGACGAGTAATAGGTGAGACTGCAGCTTTTCTTCTAACCCTGGGAGGATCCGTATTGATACCCAGTTCTATTTTTAGCCCCGCTCGGACCTTAGCCATGCACATATATCTTACAGCTATGGAGGTTGGAGCTTTAGATATGGCTTTTGGAACAGCGTCGGTGTTAATAATCACCATATTAATATTAAATCTAGTTACTCATATGGTTTTAAACAGATACTCGAGGGTTTCTTCAAGATAAAAGGCAAATGGTCTTTTCAATTTTCTTAAAATATGCTTATAATGTACTATGATACACAGTTAAACTATATTTTTGGAGGTATTTGATGGAAATGACTGAAAAGGCCATTTTAATAGTAGATGATGAAAAAAACATTCGTGAATTAGTTAAGTTCAACCTTGAAAGCAGGGGCTACAAGGTCATAGAAGCCGCTGATGGTGAGGAAGCTCTAAACCTTATCAAGACTAGTGAACCTGCCTTGATTATTCTTGATCTCATGTTGCCAAAAATTGACGGGTTGGAAGTGTGCCGTGTTTTAAAAGGGAATCCCTTGACTAAGAAGCTTCCCATAATTATGCTTACTGCCCTGGGAGATGAAATCGACAAAATAGTTGGCCTTGAGCTGGGAGCCGATGATTATATTACTAAGCCTTTCAGTCCTAGGGAACTTGTAGCAAGAGTAAGAGCGGTGATTCGCCGGGTAGAAGATCAGGAAGAGCCAAATCAAAAATCGGTAAAAAAACTAGACGGTCTTGTCATTGATGAGCAAAAGTATGAGGCGTTGTTAACCGGCAAAAAACTTGACCTTACATTGAAAGAATTTGAGCTGCTTAGAGTTCTTGCAGCCAACCCTTTTAATGTCTTTAACCGAGAGCGTTTGCTGGAAAAGGTATGGGGCTATGATTTTATGGGCGATACCAGGACAGTTGATGTTCATGTATGTAATTTACGCAAGAAACTTGAAGAAGCAGATGAAAAAAACATGTACTATATAGAGACTGTTCGAGGTGTAGGCTATCGCTTCGGTTACAAGGAGTGAATATTTTGAGACGAAATGTTTTTATAACTTACATGATTATTGTTCTTATAAGTCTTTCCATAACCGGATTTGTTACTGTAAAGGCAGTTGAAAAGTACATTATTGAGAATACTGAAGGTACTCTCATAACCCATGCAAAAGTGTTACAAATGTTTTTAGCACCGGAACTGGAGCATGAACAAAACCCTTCAGCCCATCTTGATAAAAAAGTAAGTGAATTAGGCAAAAACCTAAAAGCTAGAATCACCATAATTGATTTAAAAGGCCAAGTGCTTGCCGACACTGAGAGGAATCCCGATGAATTGGAAAACCATAGTAACAGACCGGAGATAAAGCAGGCATACCGTGGCAAGATAGGCAAGAGCATCCGTTATAGCAGCTCCATAAAAACTAAAATGATGTATGTAACAGTCCCAATCTTAACGGATGATACAATTACTGCCGTTTTACGTCTAGCCCTTCCACTCTCCCAAATCGGTGATCTTTCCAAATACATATGGGGAATTATCCTTTCTTCAACTCTTATCGGCCTTTTAATTGCTTTTTTCATGAGTACGGTTTTTTCTAAGAAAATAACAAAACCTATAGAAGAAGTGGCTCAAGCAGCTAAGGGAATAGCTCAAGGAAATTATGACATGAAGATACCTATCAGGACTTCTGGAGAAATTAAAATTCTAGCTGAATCCTTTAATCACATGGCTGAGAATTTACATAAAACAATAAGTGAACTAAAGGACGGAAAACATAAAACTGAGGCTGTCCTAGGAAGTATGGCAGAAAGCCTTATTGCTGTTGATAACCAATGCCGTATTATTATGATGAATTCGGCAGCTGAAAAGCTTTTTAAAATAAAAAGAAATGAGGTCCTGAGTAGACACCTCTTGGAAATGCTGAGAAACAGGGAATTATATGATTTAGTCAATGAAGTTTTGACAACCAAAAAGAATGTAAATCAAGAACTTAAAATTATTACATCTGAGGAAAAGATATTTTACATTAATATTGTACCGATAAATGCGGAAAAAAGCTACGGTGCAGTGGCTATATTAAGGGATATTACGGATTTAAGGAAACTGGAAAAAGTCAGAACCGAATTTGTTGCTAATGTATCCCACGAATTAAAAACACCGCTAACCTCCATATCAGGTTTTGTTGAAACTCTTTTGGACGGTGCATATAAAAGCCAGGATCATTGCCGATACTTTCTAGGTATTATTAAACAGGAAAGTGACCGGATGACTCGTTTGATTAATGAGTTGCTCTATTTTTCACGAATAGAAACATCCGGCACTCCGATAAATAAAACTCCTGTTGATATGATTGAAGTAGTAATGAAAGCCTTAAGTGTTTTACAAACGTCGATAAACGAAAAAATGCATAAAGTAAGCCTAGACTTACCCGACAATATTAAGCCCATTTTAAGCAATGAGGACAGCCTTCTTCAAATTATAATAAATCTATTGGACAATGCGGTAAAATATACACCAAACGGTGGTAAAATTAATATTAAACTTGAGGAAAT
>JAQWCA010000006.1 GCA_028706065.1 Tepidanaerobacteraceae bacterium | reverse complement strand
GGAAAACGGTGAGGTCGTTGATGAAGTTCTATTAGCTGTTTTTAAAGCTCCATACACTTATACAAGAGAAGATATGGTGGAGATAAACTGCCATGGGGGATTGGTGGCTCAGAAGCGTATCTTGAGTATAGTGCTAAATCAGGGAGCCCGGTTAGCTGAGCCGGGGGAATTTACAAAGATAGCTTTTTTAAATGGACGCATAGACCTTTCCCAAGCTGAGGCCGTTATAGATATAATAAGAGCAAAAACCGACAGGGCATTGTCCATGGCTACTAGACAGTTATCCGGGGGATTATCCCAAAAAATAAAAAAAATCCGCTCTGGTTTACTTGATGTTATAGCACATGTTGAGGCAAATATTGATTTTCCCGATGAAGATATCCCTGAGGCGGATCCGGAATATATCCGCAAGGAAATTTATCGTGAAAGAGAAATGGTAAAAGATCTACTTGAAAGTGCAGGTGCAGGTCGTATCCTGAGGGAAGGGCTATCTACACTAATCATAGGGAATACTAATGTAGGCAAGTCTTCACTTTTGAATGCGTTACTTAAAGAAGAGCGGGCTATTGTAACGGATATTCCCGGCACTACACGGGATATTATTGAGGAATATATAGATATAAAAGGTATACCCATAAAAATAATAGATACCGCCGGAATAAGGCAAACCGCTGATCATGTGGAAAGAATAGGTATAAACAGAGCCATAAAGTATTTGGAAGAGGCGGAGCTTGTGCTTTTGATGATAGATGCGTCCCGTGAGTTGACCGAAGATGATAAAAATCTTATAGAACTTGTTGTAAATAAAACGACTATCACTGTGATTAACAAGATAGATTTACCAAAAAATGTAAGATATGATGAAATTGAAAGACAACTGCCCAAAGATAAGGTTGTAAAAGTTTCAGCCCTGAAGGAAGAAGGGATTGAAGAGCTCAAGACTGCTATTTACGATACCATCACTGATAAAGTAGGTTTTATGGAGGAAGGTTCTATTCTAGCGGGAGAGCGACAGAGAATAATTCTCAAAGACACATATAATTCTCTCAATCTAGCCTTTGAAGCGATGGAAAAGAATATGCCTATTGAGATGGTGGAAGTGGATATTCGCGAAGCATGGGAAAAACTAGGGGAAATTACAGGTGATACTGTCAGAGAAGATATTATAACTACAATATTTCAGAATTTTTGTATCGGTAAATGAGGGTGAAGATATGGAATACAAAGTTGGGAAATATGATGTAGCCGTTGTTGGAGCGGGACATGCAGGATGTGAAGCAGCATTGGCTGCGGCAAGGATGGGTCTAAAAACCGTGGCTTTTGCCATAAATCTGGACAGTATAGCTCTGATGGCCTGTAACCCATCAATAGGCGGTCCGGGAAAGGGCAATATGGTAAGGGAAATTGATGTTTTAGGCGGGCAGATGGGTATAAATGTTGATAAGACATTTATACAGATGAGGATGTTAAATACCAAAAAAGGTCCCGCAGTCAGAGCCCTTCGTTCACAACTTGATAAAAGGGCGTATTCGGCCAGTATGAAATCTACCATCGAAAACCAGGCGAATCTTGATATCGTTCAAGAAGAAGTGATAAAAATTTTGGTTGATGGTGATAGAGTAAAGGGAGTTATGACAAAAACTCTTGGCATATATGAGGCTAAGGCAGTGATTGTAACTACCGGTGTATATCTTCGGGGAAGAATAGTCATAGGTGATATGAGTTATAACGGCGGCCCCAGTGGCCTCTTCCCTGCCAACGAGCTTTCAAAGTCCTTGGAAGATCTCGGGTTTGAACTGGGCAGGTTTAAGACCGGTACACCACCAAGGATTCATAAGGATTCGGTGGACTTTTCAAAGATGATCATACAGCCCGGTGACGATAATATAATTCCATTTTCATTTACTTCTGATAAGATCGAGCGGAAACAAATACCCTGCTGGCTTACGTATACTAACAAAGTTACCCATAAAATAATAGAGGAAAATCTTTATAGGGCACCTCTTTACACCGGTGATATAAAAGGTGCCGGGCCCAGATATTGTCCCAGTGTTGAGATGAAAATAGTAAATTTTAAAAATAAAACCAGTCATCAAATATTCATTGAACCGGAAGGTATCGGAACTAATGAAATGTATATTCAAGGCTTGTCGACCAGTCTGCCGGTAGATGTGCAGATAAAAATGACACGATCGGTCAAAGGTTTGGAAAATGCCAAGATTATGAGATTTGGTTATGCAATTGAATATGATTTTGTTATTCCGACTCAATTAAAACCGACACTTGAGGCTAAGGCTGTACAAAGTTTATACATGGCCGGGCAAATAAATGGCACCTCGGGATATGAAGAAGCTGCCGCCCAAGGTCTCATAGCAGGAATAAATGCAGCCTTAAAAATAAAAGAAAAAGAACCCCTAATTTTAAGTCGATCTGATGCTTATATAGGAGTTTTAATAGATGACTTAGTTACTAAAGGGGTAATGGAACCCTATAGGATTTTAACTTCCAGGGCGGAATACAGGCTTCTGCTTAGGCAGGATAATGCAGATATCAGATTGATGGATAAAGGTCATAAAATCGGTCTTATAAGTGATGAAGCATATAAAAAGTTTTTAAAAAAGAAAAAGACAATCGATGAAGAAATCCGCCGTC
Organism: Tepidanaerobacteraceae bacterium; assembly: GCA_028706065.1. GTDB lineage: Bacteria > Bacillota > Thermosediminibacteria > Thermosediminibacterales > Tepidanaerobacteraceae > JAQWCA01. The sequence goes on along the minus strand of JAQWCA010000006.1, from coordinate 21,849 downwards.
TAAAGTCAGTTAAAATTACACCGACTGCAAGGGCAAATAAAGTTTTAGAACAGCTGGAAACGGCCATGTTAAATTCACCTTCCACTTTGGCTGAGCTTTTGAAGCGGCCTGAACTAAACTACGATATATTAAAGGTGTTAGATGAAAATAGAATTGACCTTCCCTCAGAAGTTGTTGAACAAGTTGAAATAGCGACGAAATATGAGGGATATATTAAGCGTCAAATAGCGCAGGTAGAACAGTTCAAGAAATTAGAGAACAAAAAGATTCCAGAAGATATCAATTATGAAGAGATTTACGGCCTGGGTTTTGAGGCAAGGGAAAAGCTTAAAAAAGTAAAGCCTCTTTCTATAGGTCAGGCATCTCGTATATCAGGAGTAAACCCATCGGATATAACGGTTATGATGATATATCTCGAAACTAGAAGAAGGAAGAAGCTCCATGTGCAATGATTTTAAAAAAATTTTAATAAGTGAATCACAAAAACATAATATAGTCCTATCTGCGGACAAGATAGATCAATTTGATGAGTTTAGAAAATACTTGATTGAATGGAATAAAAGGGTAAACCTGACCAGAATAGTAGAAACCGAAGACTTTGTAAAAAAGCATATAATAGATTCATTGATGCTAACAAAACACATAGAAATGAATCCTGGTGCACGGATGATCGATGTTGGGACTGGTCCTGGAATTCCAGGCTTAATCATCAAAATGTATTGCAATGATATAAAACTCTCCCTTATTGAGTCAGTTCGAAAAAAGACAAATTTTCTAACGTGGATAGTAAAGAATATGAATATAACTGATGTAGAGATATTGAATGAGCGGGCGGAAATGGTTGGACATTTAGATCGGCATAGGGAAAAATACGACATAGTCGTAGCTCGGGCTGTATCTCGTTTAAATATCCTTTCAGAAATATGCCTTCCTTTTGCCAGAGTTGGAGGAGTATTTGTAGCTATGAAGGGCCCATCTCCGGATGAAGAGATCAGATTGTCGGAAATTGCATTGAAGATTATGGGTGGAAAAGTGAAGAAATGTCAGGAATACGTTATAGACGAAAAGATCAAGAGGAATTTGGTAATAATTGATAAATTAAAAAATTCCCCAAGCAAATATTCAAGGAAGCCGGGTATTCCTGAAAAGACACCTCTGTGAGTAATATTTCATTCGACATTAATGTCAGATAAAAGGGTATTATGACAAGGAGTTTTATGTGCTAATAAGAAGGAATTCCAGCAATTGTATAGAATTAAATAGTTAGTATATCTTAGATTTGTAAAGATAAAAAGGCCTTTATTAAAACCCTTTAAAAGGAAAGTCTACATAGAAAAATATATATTTTCCTATAGGGTGATGAAGAAAAGGGGGGGTGCTAATGTGGGGGGTATCCAGATCGAACCTCAATATAGTGAATATACCATTGGATGATATTCAGCCTAATATATACCAACCAAGAAAGGATTTTAATGATAGTACCTTGGACGAGCTCACTAATTCTATTAAGAGTTATGGTGTTCTACAACCTATAGTAGTGCGACGAAGTGGGCGAGCTGGGTATGAGATTATTGCCGGGGAACGTCGATGGAGAGCATGTAAAAAGGCAGGACTTACCGAAATACCTGCCATAATAAAGGATGCAAAAGACACTGATACGGCAATACTTGCACTTATCGAAAATATACAAAGGGAAGATCTTAATTTTCTTGAAGAAGCCGAAGGATATCGACAATTAATCCATGAATGTGGTGTAACTCAAGAACAATTAGCTATGAAAATGGGGAAAAGCCAGTCTACAATCGCCAATAAGATGAGATTACTCAAGCTTTCCCAGGATATTTTAAGTATTATTTCCCAGGAAAAATTAAGTGAACGTCACGCTAGATCTCTTTTAAAATTGCCTGATAAAAAACTTCAAATGCAGGTGATAAATCAAGTAGTTGAAAAAGGGTTGAGTGTAAGACAAACTGAAGATTTAATAGAGCAGACAATTGAAAAAATAAACAATGACAAAAAAAAGGTAAAAAATAAATCTTTTAAAATTGCTATAAAAGATGTGCGGATTTTCGTAAATTCTATGCGAAAACTTGTGAATACTATAAAAGAAACCGGTATAAACGCTGAGTATAAAGAAGTTGATAAAGGTGAATATATAGAGCTTATGGTTCAGTTGCCTAAAAGGTAGTGAACCTTTTTTTTCTATTATCACAACGATAGAAGTCTTAATCATATATTAGCGAAAAATAAGCGGCCATACCCAGTTTCTAAAGAGGTTACTGAGTAATTGCATAATGGCCTAATCATGAACTTTACAGCTCCCGTTTCTTCGGATAGTTTCCTGGAAGCGGTATTATTTATATCCTCATTTTCTTCTCTATGCCCGGCGGGCATCTCCCAACCGCTGCGCCCCTTATTTTTGACGAAGACCTATTTTCCTTTATATGTCGAACATATAACTGCTATTTTCAAGAAAAACTACAAAAAAAGAAGGAAAAACCAAACAAAAAAAGAAAGTTATAGAGGGATTCATAAAAGGTACTTTCGAAAGGAGGACAGAAACAACAGGCACAAAAAGCAATAATCGTGCTTATGTTTCGATACAGATGTCCAGAATAATAGCAATCGCAAACCAAAAAGGAGGGGTGGGTAAAACCACCACCGCTGTCAATCTTGCTGCTTGCCTTGGAGTAATGGAGCAAAAAGTATTATTAGTTGATATCGACCCACAAGGCAATAGCACCAGCGGTATAGGCGTTGACAAGCAAAATAACGACAAAACAATCTACAATGTATTAATCAATGAAGAACCAATTAAAAATAACACAGTAGAAACAGCATATGACAATTTATTCTTACTACCTTCAAATATTCAGTTAGCCGGTGCAGAAATAGAACTAGTTCCCGCTATATCCAGAGAATATAAGCTTAAAAACGCCATAGAAGATATACAGGATGAGTATGATTTTATAATAATAGACTGTCCACCTTCATTAGGACTGCTTACCTTAAATGCCTTGACAGCAGCCAATACAGTTTTGGTTCCTATTCAATGTGAGTATTATGCATTGGAAGGTCTTGGCCAGCTTATGAACACAATAACACTGGTTCAAAAACATCTAAATAAACACCTTGAAGTTGAAGGCGTATTATTGACCATGTTTGATGCCAGGACAAATCTATCAATACAAGTTGTCGATGAAGTAAAAAAGTTTTTTAAAAATAAAGTTTACAGCACAATAATTCCAAGAAATGTTCGACTTAGTGAAGCCCCCAGTCATGGCAAACCAATAATTAAATATGACTCAAAGTCCCGGGGATCGGAAGTTTATATGGATTTAGCGGAGGAGGTCTTGGACATTGACTAAGCGAGGATTAGGAAGAGGACTTGAAGCATTAATACCTATGGAACAAAAAAGTGAAGATAATGTCAAAGAGATAAATATAAAGCAAATTATATCTAATGATAAACAACCAAGAAGAGAATTTGATGAGCACAAACTGGACGAGCTGGCCGAGTCTATGAGACAGCATGGAGTTCTTCAACCTGTGATATTAAGAAAAAGAGGAAGTTCATATGAATTAGTAGCAGGTGAAAGAAGATGGAGAGCTGCCAAAAAAATAGGCATAGAAAAAATACCCGCAATAGTCAAGGAGCTGTCTGATGCTGATGTGATGGAGATAGCCCTTATAGAAAATCTGCAGCGGGAGGATTTAAATCCCCTTGAAGAGGCGTTAGCATATAAAAGTCTTATGAGTGATTTCGGTCTTACACAAGAGGAACTGTCTAAAAGGGTGGGAAAGAGCAGATCACTCATTGCAAATACTGTTAGATTATTAAATCTGGAAAAAGAAATTCAACAGCTGGTTTCAGAAGATAAATTAACTGCAGGCCATGCAAGAGCATTGCTAGCGATACAGGATAAAAAAGACAGACTAAATTTAGCAAAGAAGATAAGTGAAGAGAATCTCTCAGTAAGACAAGCAGAAGAAATTGCCAAAAAGAGCTCAAAAGATAAAAAAAATGCAAAATCTAAAATGAACAAGGAAATCAATCCGGTAATAATGGATATAGCTGAAAAACTTCAAAGAACCCTAGGGACCAGAGTAAAATTAAAAGGCAACGAGAAGCGAGGTAAGATAGAAATTGAATTTTACTCCAGTGACGAGCTGGAAAGGATAATGGAGACAATCATTGAATAAAAAATGTTTCACGTGAAACATGTCCAGTTTTTATAAAACTGGAAGGGCTAGGCATTGTATAAGTGCCACTAGCCGCCTTTGTATTATATCAATCATTAATTGCAATTAAAATGAGGAACCTTTGGTTACTAGAAACGCAAATCACTATTCACGGCATGGCTGTTTTTTATTACAATACATACACGTTATAGGAAAAATCTATATGATATGGTAAGTCATCCTAGCACAACAAACAATCTTTTTTTCCGTCATCCGAGCGCAGTGAAGGAAGCGACTGAGGAATCTTAAACAAGATCCCTCAGGCAAAGCCTTCGGGATGACAATGAAGCAGGGCCTTCATCGCAATGACAAATTTCAAAGTATTGTGCAGGATAACAGGATTCAAGGCATGTTCATAGAACTATGAAAACTAAGCTTGTCATCCTTAAAGAAATGAAGGATCTTATATATATTCTTTGCGTTTGCATGCAATTTGTTAAAATATTTAAGGAAGAGAAAAAGTGAACGGCAAAAAGATATTGAATGGGGGAAATACCATGATGAAAATTATAAATGTTCCTCTTTATGATATTATTTTTGGCTTGATTGAGTCGTCTAAGTATAGCATAAAATTATGTTCGCCGTTTATAAAAAGCGAAATAGTTGATCAAATTTATAAAACCGCAAAAGATTATTGTGAGATTTCCGTTATTACTAATGTAAATCTCATGAGTATGTATAAAAAATCTTCCGATATTGACGCGTTGAACACTATTTTACATAGGGTGGTTTTGTATACAATAACCAAAAGTTGCATGCTAAAATATACATATTTGATGACAAGAAGGTAATAATCACTTCTGCAAACCTTACCAGCTCTGGTTTAAAAAGAAATCTTGAATATGGTGTTCTTATTGTTGATATGCCTTCAGTAAATGTTGTATGTGAGGATTACTTCAGATTATGTCACAGCGAATTAACCGGCAATCTAAAACTAGAACATATTAACGATATCAAGAGCATATTAAATTCAATACCCAAGCCCCCTGAAATATTATTGCCAAAGTTAGAATTAGATTATGATGATGAACCTGTAGATAACTATTTTGACAAGGATGTTTCATACATCATAAAAAACATGAAAGGCTGGAAGAAAGCCGTTTTTTATGCCCTTGGGTTTATAAAAAAGCAAATATTTAGCACTAATGATTTTTCATTAATAGTGCCATATCTCAAAAGTCAATATCCAAAAAATCATAATGTGGAGGCTAAAATACGGCAACAGTTACAAGAATTAAGAGATGTAGGCCTTATCAAATTTGAAGGAAATGGTGTATATAAAAAGTTATGGATACAAGCTAAGAACCGCTGAACATATGTTTGTATTCAGAAAACCTAAAAAAGGCGAGGATTTATCAAAATATAAAGATAGTATGATACATCCGAAATCAAGTCTTTACTGACTGCAGAGCTCGTGGTAAAATTGAACAAATGCTTTATGTTAGGGGACGAGAGCTTTGTTGGGGACGATTGTAAATGCTGTAACCATTATACTAGGGACTATATTGGGTAGTTCTTTAAAAGGCCGTTTTAGTGAAAACATTAAAAAAACTGTAATGCATGGTTTGAGCTTGACAGTTATACTTATAGGTCTTTCCATGGCTATAAAGACTGAGAATCTACTGGTAGTGACCTTGAGCATGGTTATTGGTGGTATTATAGGAGAAGCATTAAAGATAGAGGACTGTTTAGACAGGTTTGGAGCTGGGCTGGAGGCCAGATTTTCCGGTGGAGATGGTAACTTTACACGAGCTTTCGTATCCGCCAGCCTCATATATTGCGTAGGAGCCATGGCTGTTTTAGGTTCAATACAGAGCGGTCTTGAGGGTGATCATAGTATTCTTTTTGTAAAGTCGATCCTGGACGGGGTGTCAGCAGTGGTATTTTCTTCAAGTATGGGAATCGGTGTGGCATTTTCTGCTCTTCCGGTTTTTCTGTATCAAGGTGTTATTACTTTGGCTGCCGCCTATATTAAGGTTTTTCTTACTGAAACGATTATCACCGAGATGACTGCAACCGGCGGCTTGCTAATATTTGCCATAGGAATCAACATGCTTGGCATCAATGTGACGATTAAGGTGGGAAATTTACTGCCGGCTATCTTTGTATCAGTAATATTGGCATTGTTATTTACCGGGCTGCCTTTTTGATATACGTAAAAAGTTACTGGTGTTGCCGTTATGTGCTATCATGTGTTTAGACTTGGCACTAATTTAATTTTCTAAACTAAAATTGCCACTGTAGAAACCTTTTTTTCAAAGTTTATGGTCAGCATATATAGCATGCTTTATTATTAGAAACGATATGTAGATTTTTTTCAAGTCAGAATTGACTTTTTACAGTAGAATTAAAATTATTTTTTATCTTACTGAGGTATGGGGGAGTTTTGATTGAATTCTAATGATTACAGGATTATGTTAAGTAATTTTATTACCTCGAATATGGACAGCTTGTTGTTAGGTGTTATAATTCTGTCTATATTTATTTTAATCGTATTTATAAGTGTTAATGTAAAATTATCAAAGGTATCAAAAAAATACAAGGAACTCACCCAAGGTGTGGATGGGTTAAATCTTGAAGATCTGCTATTACATCAGACAAAGTGTATAAAGGATGCACAAGGTCAAATAAATGAGCTCAAACAGCGTATAATTGAATTTGAGCAGAAAAGTCGTCTTGTGATCAGCAAGGTTTATTCAAAACGATATAATGCCTTTCCTGAGATGGGAAGTGATTTGAGCTTCTCTGCAGTGCTTTTAAATGATAAAAATACAGGAATAATGATTACCAGTATTTATGGTCGGGATGAGAACAGGGTATATCTAAAACCCATTATTGAAGGGGAATGCAAATATCCTTATTCCCCGGAAGAACGGGAAATAGTGTTTAAGGCATTTCAGAGTAATTTTTAATTCATAAGGAAGGATTTTCTTCAATCAATGACGAATATTAAAACTTGAATATGTTGTCCAAACTTTACATAACAAATTTGGTGGTGAAAAAGGAGTGAATGAAAGCCAAGAAAAATTTACGCTGATGGTTGTTCCTCACTCAGGAAAATCCACCTCATCAATTTCCATTCCTATTGTGGTTTTGAAGATTTTAGGGGGATTGTTGGCGGTTGTTATTGCTGGTGTGGCAATTTTTGTTACACATTTTTCCATTTCCTACAAAAGGTTTAAAACTGATGCCGAAGAGCTTGCGATAGTAACCAAGGATTACAATGTGCTTCAAAGGCAGCTAGAGTTTTTTGTTGAAAAAACTCGCAATTTGGAAGAGAAAATGTTAGATCTGGAAAAATTGGATACTGATTTAAGGGACTTATTGCAAAACGATCCGGCTTTGAAAAAAAATATAGAAAAAGAGGATAACAAATCCGATGTGGGCAAACCGGAGGTTAGCGCGTTTACCGAATCACGCTCAATACTTTCAAGTCGGGGTAGTTTGGATCGGGAAAGGGCCCTTAGACAATTGCAGCTGCTAGAACAAAGGATTCCTGAACAGGAACAGAGCCTGGAAGAGTTAAAAGATGCGGTTATACAGAGAACTGATCGTTTATCTCATACGCCTTCCTTATATCCTGTTGTGGGCAGGATAACATCAAACTTTGGATATCGTCGGTCACCTTTTGGCAGGAGGCAGGAGTTTCACGATGGTCTTGATATCGCAGCACCCTATGGGACAAATGTGGCGGCTACAGCTGATGGGATGGTAACCTTTGTTGGTTATCGAGCAGGATATGGTAGTACTGTAACTTTGAGTCATGGTTATGGTTTTGAAACATCTTACTGTCATAATTCTAAAATCCTGGTAAAAACCGGTCAGCAAGTGAAAAGAGGTCAAGTTATTGCGAAAGTAGGGAGCTCAGGCCGGAGTACAGGACCACATGTACATTATATGGTTAAAGTAAACGGGGAAATTAGAAATCCTGCAGATTTTTTGAAGTAAGAGAGGGGGACATACTATGTTTGGAAGGAGAAGTGAGCCAACCACAATGACTGTGGATAAAGTCGATACAATTTTAGGTAAAAGTGCCGAGTTCAGCGGAAAAATAAAATCTTCGGGAATTCTGCGGATAGAAGGAAGCTTTGAAGGTGAAATAGAATGTGAGCAGGATTTAATAATAACAGAGGACGGAAGGGTAAATGCCGATCTTAAAGCTCGACATGCTGTTATAGCTGGAACGTATCAGGGAAATATTTTGCTTCAAGGCAAACTGGAAATCAAAAATTCCGGAAAAGTGACGGGAGATGTAAAGGTAGGCACCTTGGTCATTGAGGATGGAGCCATTTTCGATGGTAAGTGTGAGATGAACAGTGAGGGACAGGAGAAAAATCTGAAACTCGTTAAAAAAGAGCGAAAAATGGAAGCATCAAACCCAACTTAGAGTTGGGTTTTGTTTTGGCCAAAGCATTGAAAGTCATAAGGAATAATTTCACCTCCGTCTGATAACAATAAAGATGCGGAGGTGCTATAATGAGCCGAGTTATTGCCTTGGAAGAAGGTTTGGATGATATTGGCGAGTATTTGAGGGAAAAAGGGCTTCAGATTGTTTCCTGGGGCGACTATAATTCTGTGGTGGATGCCATAGTGTATTTTGGGCATAAGTTAGAGGATATCCAAGCGGCTGAATATCCATCAACGATAGATTCACTATCAAGTGATACCGGAAATGGGGCATATGGTGTGTTGCTGGTAAACGCCCAAGATAAAACACCCCAGGAAGTATATGAAATCATCAAAAATCGGGTTTATGAACATTTTATCTAATGAGGGGTGTGAAAGTAGATATAAGGGCGTGTATTGCATGTTCGTGCTAGGGGCAAGCATAGATATACAAAGCTTACCTCTTTTTTATTTTTGTCTAAAAAACATCTCCAATCCCTCTAATATTCCCAAGGAAATGATATCAACCATTTTCATCACTGTATAAAGCCGGGTGTTCTGAAGTACGAGATATTCCATAAAACCACCTACATTAACCACACCGGTGATGTGAAAGTCTCCAACCGGCGGTAGGTTTTTATTGACACCTGCACCGGGTGTTAGAGTGCCTTGAGCAATTTTTATTGTTCCCACATTTTCGGAGCGGCCAAGTGAAGCGTCGATGGCAATAATAAAAGGATTTTTGTGAATATTATTTACATCATCAATCACCTTTTTAAGATTGCCTGCGTGGACAGGTTCCTTCAGGTTCCCCATAACTTGGGCATAATGACAAACCTTGTGAAGTCGTTCTCCTACCAAGGGTCCCAGGGCGTCACCGGTGGAACGATCAGTTCCGATACATAGGACTATAATTGGTGCCGGGACATAAGTTTCATCAAGTAGTTTAATAAAAAATTCGCGAAAGATTTTGTAAGCTAAAGGAGAATCTATATGAACTCTATAGCTCTTCTGTTTAATACAGCTCTGTTCCGATAACATGGCTTCCTCCTGAAGGGATTTGTAACATTATATGTAAATCCATAATTTAGTATTCATATTAAATTATGCGTCATAGTTTCAAATATTAATCATATTTATGTGGTAAAACCTGAATTAGGGGGGAGAAATGCTTGAAATTCAATGATGAAATAAGCCTAGGATTTATATATATTGGAACATTGATCGGAGCCGGGTTTGCCTCAGGTCAAGAGATAATGAGTTTTTTTACCATATATGGTAAAGGGGGTTTACTTGGCATTATAGTAGTCAGTGTTTTCTTCTTTATTTTAGGGTACTTCATACTGAGTGAATCGTTAAAGCATCAATCTAAATGTGTCAGGGATATATTACTATCATTGGCTGGTGAGAGATTGATGCTTTTGTTTGATATTATGATAGATATCTTTTGCCTAGCGGGATATTGTATTATGGTGGCCGGCTGCGGAGCAGTGCTCGAAGAGAGTATGAATCTACATTACATGCCGATGGTTATCTTATTTAACATCGGTATGGTTCTTGCACTGAAACAAGGGATGAGCACTTTAGCGGGTTTGAATAAAATTTTAGTATCTATTATACTCATAATCACTCTTTTGATTGGACTTACTTGTCTTAAGGAAAGGCCAAATGTTTTAAGTGATTTAAAAATTCTGCCGGTAAAAAGAGGTTGGTTTATATCTGCTTTAGTTTACGTCAGTTATAATATTACCTTGGCGTTAGTTGTGCTCGCTTCTCTTGGAACCTATACTCGAAGGATTAGAGCTGCCATTGGTGCGGCTGTATTCGGTGTCATGGGCCTTTTCATGATGGCAATTACAATGTGGCTGATTACTACTGTGAATTTTCCTTCATTAGCCCGTGTACAGATTCCTTTACTTTGGGTGGCTAGACGGCAAGGACAATTATTATATATTGCGTCTATAGCAATACTATTGTCGGCTATGACAACCACTGCACTATCGCTGGGTTTTTCTTTTGCTCAAGGGTTATCCCGTAGATACGATTTTAGATACAGTGATGCACTAAATTTTTTGTTGTTAGGTATTCCCTTTGCTGGATATGGCTTTGCAGGTCTTATAAGCAAAATATATCCTTTATTTGGATTTATTGGAATATTTTTTGGGATTTTATTGATTTTGAGGAGGTTTTTGATTATTAAGATAGAATGATATAATTATGTAATATTTGCAAGCAATTCCTTCACCGCAATTGATACAGTGTTTAGGGTAATCTTACAAGAAGAGGGGATCTTTTATGGATGAACTTTTAAACAGAGCGGAAGCCTTAATGGAACGAGGCAACTATCAAGAAGCAAGGACAATATTCAATCAAATATTATCAATAGACCCGAACAATGCCAAAGCATATAACAAGCTTGGAGTAATTTTAGTCCAAGAAAAAGATAGCATAAAAGCGAAAGCTTACTTTATTAAAGCTCTGGAACTTAACCCCACTCTCTCCTCGGCAGCCAGCAATTTGGGTAATATATATTTTGAGGCTGGGGACCTAAAAAAGGCAGAAGAATATTATAAAAATGCGATAGTAATGGATCCGAACAATCCAGTGCCTTACAATAATCTAGCTGTTATTTATAAGCGGGGAAAAGATTTGGATAGATATGTGAAATTTTATAAAAAATCAGTAGAGCTTTCTGCCCATCGAATAAACAAACCCCAGTTTAAGGAGAAAAAGGGGGCAAAACATATATATAAAATAGTTCTGAGTATTTTAGCGGTTTTACTGGTTCTTTATTTACTGACCTCTTATGTGAGGTGATAGAAAATGAATAGAAAGTTTCCATTAAAAACCTCATTTTTTTGCGGTCTTTTGCTAGTTATGATACTAGTTCTAACACTCGTAAATAATGTAAATCCCATTGGTTTTTCAAAAAATGCACTATTCCGCATACAAAAACCTGAAACATTACTGGAAGTTCCAGGCCGTTTAGTCTGTGCCGGGGGAGATACATATTACAATTATTATCAGGGTAAATTAAAGAAATTACAGCAAAATGGCGAAGCTATTTGGGATACAATACTAGATGGTGTGCTCTGGATGGGGCCTGAAGGGGTTATAAATGCATGTGGTGATTCTCTTTGTATGATCGACGGGAATGGAAAATTGATTTTTGAAAAACGGGATTTTCTTAAAGAACCGCGAGTTTTATGTGTTCAGAAGGATTACTTGCTCCTGTCGGGAAAAGTTGAAAAAATGGAGTGTGCCGTCTTATTAAATGAATCAGGTGCTATCATATGGCAGGTGCCCATGGAAGGTAGTATAATATCGGGTAGTGTGCATGCTAAAGGGACCTATGTGGTAATTAACCTCATTGATAAAAAAGCAACCTCCAAGATGGTCGTTGTGGGCCCTACAGGGGCGATTTTATGGAACAGAACACCTTCAAACATTGTGTATAAAGTAAAGGTTGTTCCGGAAGGTATTGGAGCTATCGGTGCAGAAAGTGCATTTATTGTTGATTTTGAAGGGAGGCCTTTGTGGGAATATCTCTTTGATGGGCAGGTTTTGCGTGGAGATATAGGTGATGATGGTTTTATTACTGTAGTTGTAAGAGAGATGGCGGGACACTTAAGTCAAGACAGCCGTTCAAAAATTATAATGCTATCTCCTCAAGGAAAAGAAGTGTGCACATATAGTCTTGATCATGACCCAAACATAGTTTACAAAGCAAAGGATTATGTTTATATAATTGACGATTATAAAGTTATGGTATTATCTCAAGAAGGTCTTCTCGTAGCTAATATAGAGCTAAAAGGTATAAAAGAACTTATTCCAACGGAACGGAAAGGTATTATTGCTATTCAAGAAGGCAAAAGCAGTCTTTTGAAAAAGCCCAGATAGGAGGTAATGGTATGAACTGGGTAGATATTGTTATAGCATTGATTTTTTTAAAGAGTGCATTACAAGGGTTTTCCCGAGGTCTTATCTTGTCGGCATTTAAGACGGTAGGGGTAATTGTAGCCCTATACATGGGAGTCTTTTACCGGGAAGTAGCGGTAGACTTCATGAAAAACCATTTTGCCATGGAGACATTTTTGAGTGGTATACTGCTTACCCCTGCCATAGTTGATAATACTGCACTAAGTGTGATAAACGTCAACAGTATTATCGATATGGCCATGGGAGCTTTGGGATTTTTTTTAGTCTTTTTAGGGGTGCAGATAGTATTTTTGATACCAGCATATTTTATAGACGGTCTTATAAAAATATCAAGCCTTACACCATTGAATAGGGTGTTAGGGGCGTTTTTCGGCTTGGCTCGGACGGCTTTATGGTTTGCACTATTAAGTGCAGTGGTATCGCCTTTTTTCCTTGCCTTTCCTGGGAACTGGCTTGACAAGGGCTTGGGTAATTCATATATTTTAAATAATATAAGGTTTTTAGACTTCATCACTCCTATTGTGGTAAAATTAATATAAAATAATTGTCAGATGAATAGGAGGTATGAGAATTGGAAATTTATGTAGATGCTAGGGGAAAGACGTGTTCTCAGCCGGTTTTGATGATAAAGAAAGCTCTAGAATCTTTAGATGAAGGTAAAATTATCACTGCAGTGGATAATGATATTGCCAAGGACGATGTCACAAAACTGATCCAAAATCAGAAACTGAATTATTCAATTAAAGAAGAATCAGGTGTATTTGAGATAATTATAGAAAAAGGAAGTAGTGGAACCGAAGTTACCGTTCCCGTAACAGTGGAGGAGCCTTTCAAGGTGAACACCTTAACAGACCAGTATTATATTATAATGATTACAAAAGATACGCTGGGTGAAGGTGCAGAGGAATTAGGTAAGTTACTTTTACGAAATTATCTTTATACTCTTTTGGAAGTAGACCAGCTGCCCCTAAGTTTGCTTTTTGTAAATAGTGGTATTTATTTAACTACAGAAGGTTCCCAAGTCATCGACATTTTAAAACAGTTTCAGGAAAAGGGCGTAGAAATCTTATCCTGCGAAACTTGTCTGGATTATTATCAACTAAAGGACAAATTGTTGGTTGGGCGAGTAACAAATATGCATGAAATTGTAGAGAAAACAATAATGACTAAAACCGTGAGTATTTAAAACAAAGAGAGGCGATAATTTTGAATGGAATAACCCAAGCTTATAATAATATAGTAGATCAACTACCGGTTTTTGCTATACCGCTCTTTAGAATTTTTACTGTGTTACTTGTAGCGGCAATTTTTACAAAGATTAGTGAAAGTTTTATTAACCGAATTTTGTTTATGAGCGGCAATGATAAGCTAGGTTTTGATGAAAATAAGAAGAAGACCCTGGCTGGCCTTTTAAAGAGTATTATCCGTTATGTTACATATTTTATAGCTGTGATCAACATTTTGGAAATTGTGGGGATTAATACGGCCTCAATATTAACGGCAGCTGGTATTGGTGGTCTGGCGGTGGGCTTTGGCGCACAGAACCTAGTCAAAGATATCATATCCGGATTTTTTATTATCTTTGAAGATCAGTATAATGTGGGTGATTATGTAGAAACCGCAGCGGTAGCAGGGATTGTTGATGAAATCGGGCTTAGAACCACTAAACTACGGGATTTCGGTGGGCAACTGCACATTATTCCAAATGGGGAGGTTACCCGAGTTACAAACCATTCCCGAGGAGTCATGCGTGCATTAGTCAATGTGGGTATAGCCTATGAGGAAGACCTGAACAGGGCTTTAAAAGCCTTGGAGGAGGTTTGTCAAGAAGTTAAGGATAAAAGAGAGGATATAGTTGAAGGGCCGATGATATTAGGAGTTTCCGATTTAGGTTCCTCGGAAGTAGTAGTCACTCTATTGGCACGGACGATGCCCATGCAACAATGGAGTGTGGAAAGAGAGCTCCGCAAGGCGATTTTGGAAAAATTTGAGCAAGAAGACATAGAGATACCGTATCCTCGAATGGTTTACATAAAAAAAGAAAATATGGAGGAGGGCCTCTGATGTATAATATAGGTGATATTGTTCAAATGAAAAAACAACACCCATGTGGAAGTGATGAGTGGCAGATATGGCGTATGGGCATGGATTTTGGAATAAAGTGCATGGGGTGTGGGCGAAAGGTTATGATACCCCGACATAAATTTGAAAAGGGTGTTAAAAAGATTGTGAAGACTAAAAACACCCATCTTGAAAACCAATAGAATTAATGATATAATACGTTCGAACATCTCTGCTCCGGTACCACCGGGGCCGATTAGTCCATGGAGGTGAAACAAAGTGAGACAATATGAGACCATTTACATTATTGACCCTGAATTTGATGCTGATGCTATAAAAGAGCTCGTGGAGAAATTCAAGGGACTTATTGAAGACCAAGGTGGCCAGGTTACTGAAGTCGATGAATGGGGCAAGCGCAGACTTGCTTATCCAATCAACGATCATCGGGAAGGCTATTATTTTCTTATGAATTTTACAGCCAATCCTGAAACTGCTCAGGACTTGGAAAGAGTGTACAAGATAACCAACGGGCTCATGAGATACCTCATTATCAAAAAAGAAAAATAAGAGGTGAAAAACTTGCTTAACAAGGTAATTTTGATTGGCAGGCTTACGAGAGACCCGGAACTTAGATTTACTCCGGCTAACGGGGTTCCGGTAGTTCAGTTTGATATAGCGGTTAATCGTCCTTTTTTAAATCAAAAGGGAGAGAGAGAAGCCGATTTTATCAGGATTGTTGCATGGCGAAAGCTAGCGGAACACTGTGCCAACAACCTAACAAAAGGTCGTTTAGTGGCTGTTGATGGTAGGCTGCAGATTAGGTCTTATGAAGGACAAGACGGTCAACGACGGTATATGACTGAAGTTGTTGCAAATGATGTACGATTTTTAGATAAACCAAAAACAAGCCAAAATGAACCAAATTTTGATAGTGTAGATGCAGATTTTAGTTTTGATCCCGGTACTGAAATTGAAGGAGACGGAGTACCCTTTTAGTGAAAGGAGGAATAAAATTTGAGACCAAGGCGAGTTAAAAAGAAAAAGGTCTGCAGTTTTTGTGTTGATAAGATAGAGTCCATTGACTATAAAGAATATGGACGTTTAAGAAAGTATATAACCGAGCGCGGCAAGATCCTACCTCGGCGCATAACCGGTAATTGTGCAAAACATCAAAGACAACTTACCACAGCAATAAAGAGAGCGAGAAACATCGCCCTGCTACCATTTACAGCAGAATAGAGAGGGTCTTCCCTCTCTTTTTTGCCATAAGGAGGAAGACTCTATGAGATCAAATAACACCAAGTCAATGGTGGAAGGGGCACTGCTTGCCGCAATAAATATAATACTGAGTATAATTGCCATATATATGCCTATATTGGGGACTTTTGCCACTTTAATATGGCCGGTGCCCATCGTTATATTAGGAATAAGACACGGTCTTAAGACCAGCATCCTTTCAATAGTGGTGGCAGGTATCTTTGTTGCCATTTTAAGCGGCCCTTTTCAGGCGGTAACTATAGTAGTAAGTTTCGGCCTGATGGGAATAGTCATGGGGCGGGCTTTGAAGAAAAATTTTTCACCCTTTAAAGTATTGGGTGTTGGCAGTGTGGCATCATTGGTGTCAAAAGTGGCCCTTGTTTTCCTCACTATGATTATGATGGGTATCAATCCCCTTACTGAGGAAATAACTGTTCTTAAGGAATCCCTTTCCCTGGCAGGTAGTTTTTATCAGAAAATGGGCATGGATCCGCAAACTGTGGAAACTACAATCGAAAGTTTCACTAGAAGCTTGGACCTTCTACCTTTAATTATTCCTGGGATTTTTATTATGGCTTCGGTACTGGATTCCTTTTTGACTTATGTGGTAACAAAAGCAGTGCTAGGACGCATGGGGCAAAAACTGGAGGATTTTACGCCATTCTGGCTTTGGAGGTTTCCCGACTACACAGTGGCTTTTTTCTTACTAGGTAACCTTTTGACGTTACTGGAGACATATTGGCCGGTAGGTGTGCTAAAATCTGTCGGACTGAACTTGGCATTGGTGTTTGGATTTACTTTTCTTGTACAGGGTTTTTCACTGCTTGCATTTTATCTTGGGAAATACAATGTGGGAAAGCCTTTCAGGCTATTAATAGTTTTTTTTGTGCTTTTTAATCCCTTGTTTTTACAGATACTCTTTTTTGCGGGTTTGTTCGATATTTTATTCAATTTCCGCAAGATATAATGATTAGGGGTATTTATCATGATAAGAGGCAATGGGAACCATATATTGTGGTGGGCTGTATACATAATAACCCTAGAACTTCTATATTTTATTTTTTTTAATCTGAAAATGGCAATAGTTTTAATGCCTGTTTTAGGGTTATTACTTTTTTATTTAATATACTATAAAAAAGGCAAGCCCTTACCGCCTTTAATTGAGACCAAAACCACCTTTCGTCAAGCCCTATGGAAGCAGGTTATAAACAACCTAAATACAGGTGTGGCAGTGGTGGATGGCAACGAAAAGATTATTTGGAAAAATAAGGCCTTTTTGACTTTTTTCCAAAAATCAGGAGTTAAGCTGACCTATCTCAAAGACTTTATCCCGATGGAAAACTTGAAGTCATTGATGGACAAAGAGGAACAGGAAATCGCTTTAGGGAATCGTCGTTTTTCCATCAGAAGTGTTATACTTGATACCAAGGGGAAAAAACCCGGCAGGATGCTTAAAGCCTACTATTTTGAAGACATAACCGAACTATATGACTTAAAAGGATATATGAAAGAAGAAGAGACTGTAGTTTGTTATTTTCATGTGGATAACTTTGATGAAGTTATTACAGCATGCTCTGAAGAAAACCGTCCGGAACTTTTGGCTAAGATTGATAAAACCATAACCCAATGGGTGCAAAACTTTAACGGTCTTATAAAAAAGTATGATAATGATAAATACCTCGTAGTTGTAAGTTTAAGAGATTTTCGCAGGGTTGAGCAAACTAAATTCAATATTCTCGATGCTATCCGTGAAATTAAAGTGGGTCAGGTCTTAACAGTGACACTGAGTATTGGAGCTGCTCACGGTGAAGATTCTCTCGCCTTAGCCGGCAAAACTGCCCAGAATGCCCTGGAGCTTTGCTTAGGCAGGGGCGGTGATCAGGTAGTTGTCAAGACCCAGGGCAAGACCTATTTTTATGGTGGAAAGACCAAGGAAATGGAGAAATACAGCCGTGTGAGAGCCCGCGTCATCTCCCACGCCTTAAGAGATCTGATAGAAGAGTCGGATATGGTGATGGTGTTGGGGCATCTTTTTCTGGATATGGATGCCCTGGGGGCCAGTGTTGGAATAGTCAGTGCTGTAAAGAGTCTGGGAAAACCAGGATATATTATTCTTACGCCAGAGCAAAGTCCTTCGGTACATTCCCTATTGGAATTGTTGCTTGATGATGAAGAAATGAAGAAAAATTTTCTGGAAGAGACTGAGGCCTTAGATAGGATTACACGAAAGACGTTGTTGGTAGTCGTGGATACCCATCGTCCATCACTTACCATGTCTTTAAAGGTGTTAGAGAAAGCCGAGCGAGTTGTTGTTATTGATCATCATAGACGAGGTGAAGAATTTATAGACAAAGCTTTGTTGGTTTATCTTGAGCCCTATGCATCATCTACCAGTGAAATGGTGACGGAATTGATTCAGTATATGGGGGATGAAATCAGAATCACACCACTTTCAGCTACTGCCATGTTATCCGGTATTGCAGTGGATACTCGCAATTTTGCCTTTAAAACAGGGGTGCGGACCTTTGAAGCTGCGTCTTTTTTAAGGCGGGCAGGTGCCGATCCTACATCGGTATATAAACTGTTTCAGGAAGATGTGGAAACTGTGTATGACCGGGCAAAAGTGATAAAAAGAGCACAAGAGATAGCGGAGCATGTAACTTTGTCATATTATGATGAAAAGCCTAAAAATCCTACCCTGGCAGCAGCTCAGGCAGCAAATAGCCTGATTGGTCTAAAAGGAATTTTTGCATCTTTTGTTTTAGTGCCTATTGACGGAGGGATCTCAATCAGTGGCCGTTCATTAGGAAATATAAATGTACAGCGAATATTAGAAAAGCTGGGCGGAGGTGGTCATATGACTTTGGCAGGAGCACAGCTCCTCGATATGACTATGGATGATGCCCTGGAAAAAGTGAAACAAGCCGTTTTAGAATACATGAAGGAAGGTGAAACACCGTGAAGGTTATATTATTGGAAGATGTAAAAAAACTTGGAAAAAAAGGTGATTTGGTCAATGTAGCTGATGGCTATGCTAGAAATTATTTGTTACCGAGAAATCTGGTAGAGGAAGCTACCTCAGGAAGCATAAAACAGCTGAAGCAAGAAAAGACTGCACTGGAAAATAAAAAGCAAAGACAGAAGGAGGAAGCTCAGCAGATAGCCGGAAAAATTTCCAAAACCTCTGTTACTTTAAATGTTAAGTCAGGAGATCAAGGGAAACTATTTGGTTCCGTTACCTCCAAAGATATATCCGAGGCACTGAAAAAGCAACACAAAATTGACATAGACAGACGGAAAATAGAACTTTCCGAACCCATCAAATCTCTGGGTAACTATGAGGTTAGCATAAAACTTGCCCCGGAAGTTGAAGCCAAACTAACAGTAAAAATCATTGAAGGGTGATTTTATGGATAACCTTAAGGTGACTCCTTATAACCTCGAAGCTGAACAATCGGTGTTGGGGTCCATGCTCCTATCCAGTGATGCAATAATGGTAGCTGTGGAAAAATTAAAGCCCGAGGATTTTTATAAGGATTCCCACCGCCGAATCTTTGAAATAATAACAAAGCTTAACGAGGACCGGGAGCCGGTAGATTTGATAACAGTTACCGAAGCCCTTAGGTCAAACAAGATTTTGGAGCAGATAGGTGGTGCCATTTATCTAACAACCCTTACCGAAATAGTGCCTACTGCCGCCAATATAGCATATTATTGTAAAATCGTTGAAGAAAAGGCGCTCATTCGGCGCCTTATTAATACTACATCAGGCATCCTGTCCATGGCCTATGATCCTCAAAATGAAGTAGAAGAACTTTTAGATGAGGCAGAGCGCAGGATTTTTGAGATTGTTCAAAAACAGCGAGTAGAAAATTTTTATCATATTAAAGATATTTTGTTCGATACCTTTGAGCGTATAGAGCAACTGTACAATTCAGACGGCGGTATAACCGGTGTACCCACGGGTTTCTCAGATCTGGATGAAAAAACGTCGGGGTTTCAACCATCTGACCTTATTCTCATTGCTGGCCGGCCTAGTATGGGAAAGACCGCCTTTGCCCTAAATATAGCTCAAAATGCCGCTATTCGTTTCAAGGTTCCTGTAGCAATTTTCAGCTTGGAAATGTCAAAGGAGCAATTGGTACAGCGAATGCTCTGTGCTGAATCAAATGTGGACAGCCATAAGCTTAGGACAGGAAGGTTGGATGAAGAAGATTGGCCGAGGCTCGCCCGAGCCATGGGGCCCCTGTCTGAAGCACCTATATACATAGATGACACTCCGGGTATTTCCTCTTTGGAACTTAGAGCTAAAGCTCGTCGACTTAAAGCTGAAAAAGATTTGGGCCTTATAGTTATTGACTACCTGCAGCTTATGTCCGGTCGGAGTAATTCAGAAAACCGGCAGCAGGAAATTTCTGAGATATCACGCTCATTAAAGGCATTGGCTCGGGAACTTTCGGTGCCGGTGGTTGCATTGTCACAGCTATCTAGGGCACCGGAGATGCGAGCTGACCACAGGCCTATTTTGAGTGACCTTCGTGAATCAGGTAGCCAAGAACAGGATTCAGATCTGGTTGCTTTTCTTTATAGGGATGACTATTATAACTCTGATTCAGACAAGAAGAATATCGCTGAAGTCATTATCGCAAAACAGCGGAATGGCCCCACGGGTACTGTGGAACTAGTATGGCTTTCAAAGTTCACCAAGTTTGCCAGTATGGAAAAATTTCGGCAAACCCAGGTCGGATAAGCATATTGTGCTGCTTAATTGCAAAATGTCGCTGGATAATGGAAGAAAGACTTCTGAGGGAATCGAAGTTAATCTTCCCATTACCCGGACTGAACTAGCCGCATTAAGTAGGTACCTCTCGGGAAACCGTTACACGTATGCTTAGTGATATGAAGAGAAGATGCATAATAAATATGAACAGACAAAAAATAGTTGTTTTAAATGAAAGAGAATTGATGCGGTGTGTGAGAGAATAAAATAATCCCCTTCAGGAGAAATAAGTATTCTGAAGGGGATTTTTGTGTAAATCAAATCAAAGTAGAGCGTGCTGTTTTTTTTAATTATTCCCCAGGGTAGATCATTAATGGCGGCCTAGTGGTGCCACTAGACTGTTGCTGGGCTGTTCTCCCATAGGCTTGTCTTGCTGTAGGTGTCATCTCAGTAGCAGTTTCGGTTTCATATCCAGTATCTGATGGTTTAATAGCATATTGTTTGATATCAATGGGGGCTTTGTCGTATTCTACCATAAAAATCCTCCTTTTTATTGTAAAATAGTCTCCCTTGTAGTATTTCAATATTCCTACATTGTATTCACTAAATACGAGACTCATTTCGAACGATAAATAGTATTTTTGATAAAATATTCGGAAAGTAAATTGATTTTTTAGATAAGATTTGGTATATTAAAATTGTTGTAGTTGAGAGAAGATAGTATAAAATTTACTCTATCGAATTTTTAATTCGGCATAATATTAAAACACCGTTTAGTGAAGAAAGAGGGGGAATACTGTGCCCAAAAAGTATGATGTTATTATAGTAGGGGCTGGTCCAGCGGGAATTTTTACTGCTCTGGAACTAGTTGACAAAGTGCCGGAAATTTCAATTTTAATTATTGAAAAGGGAAAAGACATTGAAAACAGAATTTGTCCTTCCAAGGAAAAGAATATTCCATGTATACGTTGTGAGTCCTGCTCCATAATATACGGCTGGGGTGGGGCAGGTGCTTTCAGTGATGGCAAGCTCACTCTTACCACTGAATTTGGCGGATGGCTTCATGAATACATAACTCGAAGTCAGGTGTTAGACCTAATAAATTACGTAGATAGGATTTACTTAAGCTTTGGAGCTACTGAAATAATCCACGGTATTGAAAATAAAAAAATTAAAGAAATACAACAGAAGGTGGCTACTGCCGATTTAAGGCTGATTCCTGCTAAACTAAAACACTTAGGTAC
>JAQWCA010000116.1 GCA_028706065.1 Tepidanaerobacteraceae bacterium | reverse complement strand
CCGAGAATATTAAAAGCTACGTCTTTAACGGCAGGGTTTAAGTGAACCGGATATATTATTTTAATTTCAGGGAAACTATCTACCAATTTAAGAAGGGCATGACAGATATTTTCCAGAGGTTCACCTAGATTTTCCCTTCGGTGGGCTGTGACTAGGATAACTTTTTGCCTTTTGTAATCTATGTGGTTCAGTATATCTGTAGAAAAAGTAAAATGCTGTTGCACCGTAGTTTTCAAGGCATCGATGACAGTATTTCCCGTTACAAAAATATTTTCAGGCCTTATTCCCTCTTCTAAAAGGTTTTTTCGGGCAGTTTCTGTAGGCGACAAGTGCACATCGGCAATAGTTCCCGTCAATTTTCGATTCATTTCTTCGGGAAAAGGGAGCCACTTATTATGGGTCCTGAGACCGGCTTCCACGTGCCCCACCTTAATCTGCTCATAAAAAGCTGCGAGCGCACCTGCAAAAGTAGTGGTAGTATCACCATGAACTAATACCATATCAGGTTTTGATGTATTAAGAACATCACCTAATCCCAGTAAAGCCTTTGTTGTAATACTAAACAATGTTTGCTTTTCAGTCATTATATTCAAATCGTAGTCAGCTTTTACATCAAAAAGGCCCAACACCTGGTCCAGCATCTCCCGGTGTTGAGCTGTAACAGCTACCTCACACTGAAAGGCATTTCTTTTCTTGAGTTCCTGAACTAATGGTGCCATTTTTATAGCCTCAGGCCTTGTGCCAAAAATAGTCAATATTTTTATCTTATCCAACAGCATACTCTCCTTTATATTCCATGGGTAGACCTTTTAGCCTCTAAGGCTATATTTATATACCTCACAGAAACCAAAAGCATAGAAATTACTAAAGCAAGAGCTATGAGGGCTTCTTTAACACCTATTCTGGCTAATACTACTGAACATATTCCCAAGGAGATACTTATTGCATACATATATATTACAGCTTGTTTTTGAGATAAGCCTATTGCTAACAGCCTGTGATGAACATGCCCTTTATCGGCCTGCATTAGAGGTTTGCCGTTGACAAACCTGCGTAAAATGGCATAGGCCGTATCAAAAATAGGCAGACCTAAGGCTAATATAGGAACAATCAGGGCTATTGCCGTAGCACTTTTAACCGCTCCTTCAATGGCTTGGGCAGCCAGAACAAAACCCAAGAACATAGCACCGGTATCACCCATAAATATTTTGGCCGGATTGAAATTGTATGGCAAAAACCCTATCGCCGCACCGGCCAGGAGGGCCATTACAAGGGCTCCGTTAGTCTGTTCCAAACTCAAGTTTACCAGCATCATTGTAAAAGCAGCAATAGCTGCAATCCCTGCCGCCAAACCGTCCAGGCCATCGATAAAATTCAGCGTATTGGTAATACCTACAACCCAAAAAAGAGTTGCAGGAACGGCAAGTTTCCCCAGGATGAACATGCCTCCTAATGGATTGGTGATTAAATTCACCTTTGTTCCAAAAACGACCAGAATAACTGCGGCCATAATCTGTACCAAGAGCTTTACCTTAGCTGGAAGATCGTATATATCATCTAGAATCCCCAGAACTACAATAACAGTAGCACCGAAGAATATCCCCTGTACAGATGGCAACTTAAGGGGTAAAGTTAATAATCCTGCCGTAATAAATGCAATATATATGGCAAGGCCGCCAAGACGAGGCATGGGTTTCTTATGAACCCGGCGAGCTTCTCCTGGCATATCGATAGCTCCGATTTTCCAAGCTAGTTTCATCACCAGCGGTGTTACCAAATATGCCAAAACCATGGCCACTAAAAAACCGTATATGTAAACTGGCATCAAATCGCTCCCTTTTATGGTTTGCCTTTGCCTTGTAATCATTTTATTTCAAATATAAAGGTTTGTCAATCACCGTTAGCTGTGAAGCATCAGTGACTCGGGGTTTTGCTGGGCATATGCACCAATTCAATCCAAGGAGCGGCTTTAAACCAATCATATTCAATATGATATTCCTTAGCATATACAACTCTTTTTATACCAGAATTTATTATAAGTTTGGAACACTCAGCACAAGGGCGGGCGGTGACATATATAGTAGCACCTTTTCTCTCTTCCGGGGAACATTCAAGCAGTGCATTCACCTCAGCGTGAATCGTTCTTATACAGTGATTATTTCTTATTAAACATCCTACATCATCACAGTGGTCCATACCTGAGGGACTACCATTATATCCCGTACCCTTTATCCTATTGTCCTTTACCACCACCGCTCCAACCTGTAGACGGGGGCATGTACTCCTACCCCTTACCTGAAAAGCTATATCCATAAAATATTCGTCCCAATCCTTTCGCATAATTAGAGCTCTCCTTCCACAACCTAAACATATATACATTTTTATGGACTATATATAAGCTGTATAACCTGCTTATTTACTCAAAATACCTGTTATTTCATCTATTATTTGATTTACTTTTTGGGAGCTTTCCTTAGCAATTTGGTGATGCTTTTTAGCCTCCTCAAGCTCTTGATTTCTAATATGTAGTAGTGCTTGTTTTCCGGCTTTATGCAGGTTATTATGATGTTCATCAATACTCTCCCACAATTCCCTAATATCTTCATCTTGTATCGTCAGGGAACTGTAAAAATGACCAAAAGCGCATCGGCTTGCATCAACTTGCAATGGAATAATCTTACTCTCCGTCACAGCTTCCTCCAATATGTCCATCCAGAGGCCGTGCTGCCTTCTGGCATTTTCTAAAATCTGAGTCAATTCCTTTTTCGTAACTTCACTGCTGTTCTCCATAAATTTTTGATAATACCCTTTGTTTTGAGCCATAAAGGCAGTATCCATATTGTTTACCTCTTCTTTAATGGAGTTGAGTTTTTCTATATCCTTGTCCAATGTATTAATAACGTAAACTATTTCCTCAGTTTCTGTAGAAAGACTGTTCATGGCAGCAGTTATCTCGCTTGCGGCAGTGCTGATTTGTTGAAAGGATGCTACAAAATTTTCTACGTCGCTCTTTATGCCGTTGATGGCATTAAAATTTCCTTCTACCGTTTCTTTTATGGTCTTAGATACCAGCGGAATTTTTTGCATCACTTCATTGGTAAGATTCATACTTTCAAGGCTCAAAGTAGAATCTTTTTGGATTTCTTCAGTAAAAATCTTGAATTTTTCCAAACTTTCTTTTGTGTTATCCGCCAATTTCCTTATTTCCTCCGAAACTACCGCAAATCCTCTGCCGGCTTCTCCTGCCCGAGCTGCTTCAATGCTTGCATTCAAGGCAAGCAGATTTGTTTGATCCGCAATCTGCTCTATTACTTCGACTATATTTCCTATCTCTTTTAAATTATCTAAAAGCTTTGCCAGGGTTGAATTAACCTCATTATTGCTTTCCATTACCTTTCCACAAACTTCGCTCATTAAGCCTATACTTTCTATGTTTTTATCGTTGTTTTTAACAATATGATCAATATTACTTAGAATTTCATCTATACTTTTTACATTATCATTCATGGCATGGTCTATTTCACCCATAGAGGCCGTGGTTTCTTCCACAAAAGCCAAAGTGTTCTCCGACTGCAATCCAAGTTTATTCATGATTATTTCTATCTCGTCCATTAGATGCTTAATGTTTACCTCTATGTTTCCCAAAGAAGCGCTTAAAGAAATGGTTTTTAAAAGCATCTCTCGGGCATCTTCTTTTATGTCTTCCAGTTGGTTTATTTTCTCAAATACCCGTTTTACTTTTGCATTTTGGGTAACTATGGGTTTTTATTGATTATAGCATCCATCACTTTATTTGTATTGGTAAAAATCAATTACTACCCCTCCCGTAATAAATATATTACAACATTCAATCAACAGATAATTTGAACGCTGTGACTAATATTTTAGCATATATTACCATAGATATTCAATTGAATCAAAATGATATATAAACATTTTTAAATTTTTTTAACCTTGGAATACCTAATGCATCATTTGCCAGGCATGGTATATAAAAAAAGTAACAGAATTATTTAATGAATATAAATGGGGTATCAATGATGGGATATAAAAAACGTTTAATTTTTTTAGTTATTTTAATTATTCTCATACTTGGATTTGCTTTTTATAAAGATTTGTCCTTAAGTAAAAATCCCAGTCCCTGTATCTATCTTTATTAAATGCTCAATCATCATATTATAGCAAATCTCCGGAATTAAAAGTGGAAGATGATAGCTATTGGCTGTATGTAAGGGACGAGCGGATAAACTCCAAAGAAAAAATTATGAATCTGCTTAATGGAGTATACACAAGTAAGCTTGCCGAAAAGATTTATAAGGATTTAAAGTTTGAAGAAGCAGACGGCCGCATACGCAGACCTATAGGTGATTTGGGCACCCTCGCTGATTATGTAAATTCGAAAATCGATCGTATAACTGTCTTTAGAAATAGATGCAAGGTCGAAGCAACTGTACCCCACAGTATGGATGATGACGATATACTCCTACAGTGAAGAAACAATGGAATTCATATATGATGAAAGTATCGGCTGGCGCTTGAATACTTTAGTGTTTTAACAAAGGATGTGGAGATAAAAGTAAGTTCTGATGGGTGGTGTTTAGTTCTTTGAAAAGAAACTTGCCATTAATATGGATAAAGCGTTCATAAACTCCTGCCATAAAGAAGGCGAAGGGAAAATTCGAGTAATCGTCCAATTGGAAGAAAACCCGTTTAAAACCGTATTATTTCATGAAATGACATTTCAAAAAATCAGCGGAAGATGGATGATTGTCGATTTTGAATCAGATGTATAAAAAAGCATTTCAGTCGCTTCATCGGAGATGATTACTGTATACTTTTTATCGGCGGTTTCCATCAATTACCTCCTGGATGGCTGCTTTCATCATAGAAGAAACCTCATCAACAGTATAACCAGTTTTTCCGTTTAAGCGGTTTTCCTCGGCTTCTATAAGCTTTTCCCTAAGGCGCAACATACTTTCACGTCTGGCAAAAGCCTCAATATCCATTACGACTAAGTCACCTTCACCGTTCTTGGTTAGGTAAACAGGCTCTCCGGATTCCTTGCATAGCTTAGAAATCTCGTTATAATTATTTCTAATTGCAGCCGACGGCTTTATATTTATCATCTTTAACTGCTCCTTTGAAGTAGTATTATTTTATTCTTATTATGTTCTTATACTATGCATCTAGATGGATGTAAATGTATGAAAGACAATTTCTCTGGCTTCAAGCGGGATTTGTAGGCAGGATTTTAAAAGTTAGAGTTTTTTATACTCAACTTATAGGCTAGCAATTAAGCACTTTGGTGTTTTAATTTAAATCGGCCTGTATTTGCTATATTGCGCTTGATTGTTTACTTTTACAAAGGTTATGGTATAATATAGATAAAGGTAATCGGAACCGCAAAAGTGCGGTTCCCACTTCGAGTAATTATAAAAATAATCACCCTACGGTGGAGGCAGGGTGATTATTTTTTTCCTTTACTTACTGCCTTAATTAATGCAATAATTAAGGAAATCAGCGATACGGTTAACATAGATACTGACACCAAAAGATGTATAGTCTCATATGTAGACATACCGCACCACCTCCTTCCTTTTAGAAGTGAGGTGGCAACCACACCTGCTTATCCGATTACCTTATGTAAATAATACCATAATTGACTTTCTACGACAACAGTAGAGAATGGCAAAGATAAATTACAATATAATTTTAAAAAAAGGTTCACTTTTAGGCAAAAAATAGGCTGTCCATAAGGACAGCTATTTTTATCTTTATTTTGTCCCGAACAGCCTGTCGCCGGCATCACCTAAGCCGGGAATTATATAGCCGTGTGAGTTCAATTTTTCGTCCACTGCAGCGGTGTATATTTCTACATCGGGGTGTTGTTTATGAACCGCTTCTATTCCCTCGGGAGCGGCTATTAAGCACATAAGCTTTATATTGTTAGCTCCTTTTTCC
>JAQWCA010000115.1 GCA_028706065.1 Tepidanaerobacteraceae bacterium | reverse complement strand
TATCATCAAAGACACCAATCCTTATGAACTCTTGTTTACCGCCGAAAAATCTAATTTTCCCCTCATCTCTAAGCCTCTCCCGATACTCCAATTCAACAAATTCTTCGGCCGGAACTGCTATAAATGCCACATCACCATCTAGTTCATGTAGGACATTACTTGTGGATAATCCCATGGCTGCTCCCAACATAGCCGCAATCTGAGCATTATGACCACAGGCATGAGCTGCTCCCGTAATGGGGTCAGCAGCCGGATGCTGTGGACTTACCACCGCATCTAACTCTCCCATTATGGCAACTTTTACATCATGACTTTTGCCTTGACCCAAAGCTTTTACCCCAGTTATAGCAAGGTTGTCTTCATAAGGTAGACCAAGATCTTTGAATACAGTTTTAACCAAAGCTGAGGTTTTTGCTTCTTTAAACCCCAGTTCAGGATTTTTAAAAATCTGTTCACCTATCTCTATAATCTGCTCGCGTCTTTCATCAATGGCTTCCGAAATCCTTTGTTTTAATTTCCCCTTTTCCATTGAATCCGCCTCCAATTTAATCAATAATCGACTTTCCTGCCAAAGACTCGTCCAATTTCTTTCTTTAAATTATACTCCTATTTTTCTATAAAATAAAGCCGCAAAATATATCCAAAACCGAGAGGTACAGGCAGAAATTAACTTTAAAGAAGCGAAAAACTATAACTTTTCGAAGATAATAGCCTTTTGATGTTCTCTACATGTTCATCATCGGCGGTTTCTAATTCAAGTTCAACTTTGGCGTACCCTATGGGTATATCTTTAGTGGATCGATTGTGCATAATTGACAGTACATTTGCACCGGTTTTTGCCATGAGGTTCAATAATTTACTGAGGGTACCGGGCCTATCAGGAATTAAAGTATCTATGAAAATTTTCCTGCCGCTCTTGACAAGACCTTTATCGATTATTCTTGACAACATATTCACATCAATATTGCCCCCGCTGACAAGGGAAACTATTTTTTTATTCTTGATATTTCCCAGTCGGTTTAAAACAGCTGCAATGGAGGCTGCCCCAGCCCCCTCAGAAATAACCTTGGCACGCTCCAGCAGCAACAAAATAGCGTTAGCTATTTCGTCTTCATCTACGGTTACTATATCATCAACATAATGTTTTATTAAACCAAAGGTTATTTCTCCTGGGGTCTTGACAGCAATTCCGTCGGCTATAGTGGGCATTCCATCTATGGTTGTTATGTGATTTTGAGAAATGGATTCAACCATGGAAGGCATATTTTTAGTCTGGACACCTATGATCTTGATATCAGGCTTTATACTTTTAGCGGCCACAGCTACACCGGATATTAACCCACCTCCGCCAATCGGAACTACAATTATATCCACATCAGGTAAATCTTTAAGTATTTCCAGACCAATAGTCCCCTGACCGGCTACCACCTGCAGATCGTTGAAGGGGTGTACAAAGACAGCACCGGTTTGCTGTTGAATTTCTCTTGCTTTTTCATATGCCTCATCATACACATCACCATAAAGCACAACTTCGGCACCGTAACTCTTGGTAGCGGCGATTTTTGACAGTGGAGCGTGCTTTGGCATTACTATGGTGGACTTAATACCATAAGCAGTTGCGGCCATAGCTACACCCTGAGCGTGGTTACCTGCCGATGAAGCTATAACTCCGTTTTTCTTCTCTTCTTCAGCTAAATGAGCGATTTTATTAAAAGCTCCTCTTACTTTAAAAGACCCGGTTTTTTGAAGGTTTTCGGTCTTAAGATATATGGTATTACCACTCATTTCACTAAAAGTTGTATTGTGAACCAACCCAGTCTTATATGCAACATTTTTTAAGCCTTTTTCTGCTTCTTGGATATCCTTCAAGGTTATATCCATGATAATACACCTTCCGACCTTTCTCATTTTGAATTTAAAGTAAACTTACTACTTATGTGCTATAATTTCGATTTCAATCAAAGCACCTTTTGGCAATTTGTTTACTTCCACACAGGAACGTGCTGGAGGTTCTTGAGTGAAATACCCTCCATATATATTATTTACCAGTGTGAAGTTATTTAAATCAGTTAAAAAAATAGTGGTTTTAATTACATTGGCAAAGTCCATTTCGACTGCACTTAAAATATTCTTGATATTTTCCATTACCTGAGTGGCTTGAGCTTCAATTCCGCCTTCTACCATCTCTCCTTTTGCAGGATCAATAGCAATTTGGCCTGATGCAAATAACAAATCTCCCAACATGATTGCCTGAGAGTAAGGCCCAATGGCCTTTGGAGCAAGGTCTGTTTTAATTACTTTTTTCATCAATAATTCCTCCAATTAATTCATTTTATTTAAATACCGATAAACGGTATTTTCCGAAACTTTTAGCATTTTGGCTACCGATGATACAGCACCTTTAAGTAGAAAGACACCCTTATCATTCAACTGCTGAACAATACTGGTTTTTTCGTCGGGGGAAAGTCTTTCCGGTGGTATAGCCAAACCATTGATGGTATTTTCAATAGTACTATAAACCAAGTCATCGATGGAATTGCTGAAGTTTTCAAGTATGTTAGGAGATCCATCAGTGGTAGTTGTTTCATAGGGATCAAGAAGATCTCCTTTTATAAAGCTATCAATAAACTTCTTTGCCGTCAGTGCACCGGTTAGATCTATATTGATACACAACATCCCAATTAGTTTACTTTCTTCATCTTTGATAAAATAGGTTGAAGAGCGGAGATCTCTACCATCTGTTGATTTACTGGGGTAATTAAGAAGAAAATGCTCTTTATTGTACGAACCCTCTTTTAATAGTTTCAATCCCAGATTGGTCATGGGACCGCCCACTTTTCTACCACTTATATGATTATTTCTAATGGCTACAATAGATTCATCTACATCACTGCAGTCATGTAAAACTACTTCACAATTCGGTCCCACGATTCCGGCGATAAAATCTACCAGAGGTATGTAAGCTTTTAAAGCATTGTTACCCATTTAATCACCTCAATAAAGTATATTCTACATGTAAGTAAAAAATCCTCCTCATTGTAAAAAATTATTTTTACGATAAGAAATATTACTCTAGGTATTGCTATCATCTTCTTGTTTTACTTGAATCCATTTCTCCCTTATATTATAATCTAGAAACAACGCATCGAAAGGAGGTTAGTCGTGAGCACCGTTTATATAGTTGGTCACAAAAATCCGGACACCGATTCCATTTGTTCGGCCATAGCTTATGCGGATTATAAAAAGCAAGTGTCAAAAGGGTGCTATATACCCACAAGGCTTGGGGAGCCAAACAATGAAACAAAATTTGTGTTGGATTATTTTAAAATTTCCTTGCCACCTTTTATAGAGAATGTTTATACTCAATTATCCGACATAACCTATGATAGACCGGTTAATATCACGAAAAACACCCCCATATCAGAGGTATGGTGTATTATGATGAAACATAACACAAAAACCGTTAATGTCATCGATAATGGGGAAAGTTTTGTCGGAATAGTTTCCTTGGGTGATATAGCTCGGGCTAACCTTGAAATCCCTGATAATTTCAGTGAGTTTGTGGTTCCTATGAAAAATATAATAAAAACTCTGGGTGGCAAAGCTTTAAACCTGTCAACCAGCTGCTTCAGTGGAAATTTAGCCGTTGCAGCTATGAGAGTGGAAGACGTAGAAAAGCGTCTTTCAAAAGATACCCTCTTGATTGTTGGGAATCGTGAGGATATCCAGCTCGCTGCCCTCAAAAGAAAGGTGAACACACTTGTTGCAACCGGAGATTGTCATATTTCCGACAGGGTTTTAGATTTAGCCAAAAAAAATAAAGTAAATTTGATTAAGGTTCCTCATGACACCTTCAATACAGTAAAACTTATAAATCAAAGCATTCCCGTTCACTATGTGATGAAAAGTCGGGGCTTGATAACCTTTGAGACACATGAGCTGATTGATGATGTAAAAGAGGCCATGTTGAAATACAAATACAGATACTTTCCGGTTCTAGAAAAAAGAAAACCCGTAGGTATGCTCACTCGGCGACATATCTTGGACCATGCCGGAAAAAAAGTAATATTAGTGGACCACAATGAAAAAACTCAGTCTGTAGAGGGTTTGGAACAAGCTCGAATATTAGAGATTATTGATCACCACAGAATCGGGAATATCGAAACAACGCTACCTATAATATTTATGAATAAGCCTGTAGGCTGCACTTCAACAATTATCTATAGTCTGTATAAGGAAAGAGTAATCGCTCCGTCAAAGCCCATAGCAGGTATCATGTGTGCCGCTATTTTATCCGATACTCTTATTTTTAGATCCCCAACATGTACCGCTGAAGATATAGATGCAGCCAAGGAGCTCTCTGCAATCGCCGAAATTGAACTTGACGAATTTTCCAAGGCCATGTTTGAGGCGGGTACATCATTAAAGGGCAAAACGCAGCAAGATATATTTTATATGGACTTCAAGGAGTTTAGTGTTGGAGGACATAAGATCGGGGTAAGTCAGGTAAATATATACAATACGGACCTTACACCGCTCAAAGGCAAACTTTTAAGTTTTATGGAAAACTTAAGGACACAGGGGGGCTATGATGTACTCCTCTTAATGTTGACAGATATAATCAACGAAGGCTCTGAATTTATCTATGTAGGTAATCACCGGGACCTTCTTTCCCGAGCCTTTGACATGGAAATTACCGGTGAAAGCTTTTATCTGCCCTATGTTGTGTCACGAAAAAAACAGGTTATTCCAAAACTCATAACAGCGATATCCTCACTGTAGTTATCGTAATTTCAAAGGCGGTTACAGGTTAGCACCGGGTGCAGCCTGTTCTATCCCATCAAAACACTGGTTCTAAAACCCGCGTTCTATATTTATATTGTTTCCTTTAGTATTTTTTTGGGTTGTTGGCCAAGTAAATATAATCCGGCTCTCCCCTTTCATGATTTACCTCTTTAACGTAAACACCATTGAAATATTTCCTAAGTCCTTCTTCAAACAGATGAGATTTTGCGGCACTCCAAAAGGAAATAGCTCCCGATTCGTTCATGAGTTTCAGTAAATTATAAATACCCCTGTCGCTGTACAGCTTATTGTTATCATCTATAACCACCCAATCGGGCCCGTTATCTATATCTAAACATATCACATCATATTTTTCTTCGGTATCTGTCATCCATTGGATAAAATCCGTATTTACCACATCCACTTTCTGTTGAGTAAGAGCACCTTCGGAAAACTCCGAGAGATATGTTCTGTTCCACTCTATGATTTTTTGTTCTATTTCTACCACTGTAATTTTTTCAATCATCTTATGATTTTGCGCCTCAGCCAGGGAAAAGCCTACACCCAGTCCCGCAATCAAAACTGTTCTGGGCGAGTCTGCCGCTTCAATGGCCCATCGCACCAGG
Source organism: Tepidanaerobacteraceae bacterium (assembly GCA_028706065.1). Classification (GTDB taxonomy): domain Bacteria; phylum Bacillota; class Thermosediminibacteria; order Thermosediminibacterales; family Tepidanaerobacteraceae; genus JAQWCA01. Next base: position 695 of record JAQWCA010000115.1, on the reverse strand, counting down.
AGTTTTTCGGACTCCCCATTATAAGTCGCCATGAGAAAGGTCCCGTTGAAGATTATCTCATAGTCACTGCCCCTCTTTTGTAATTGAATTTCCCCATTTTCGGTTAATGCCCTCTCTATCACTATCGGACTTTGATACATGTTTTCATCCCTTTTTAAATTATGGTTTATTGAAATCCCATATTGGCAAAAGGGCCATCCCGGATTTTAGGACAGCCCCCGCTTTGATTCGGCAAATGCTTTCATATTTACCCGAGTCCCTAAGGTTACAATTAATTATACGGTTAGACAATTAACCATCATCTCGATATATATCGATGCACCTTTACAAATATCCGGCCTTTTTTACTTTGACCCCCCACTTCGGCAATCTTTGCCCTGCCAAGACGGTTTGCAGAGATTACATCCCCCTCCTTTACAGGTGTGGATGGATCTTTTACTGTTTTAAAATTAAGCCTGATGTTTTCTCCCTTAATAAAAGGAGCCATCTTGGAACGGGAAAGACCGAAGGCAATACCGGCAATGGCATCAAGCCGAAGGGATGCCACGGTGCTCTTCATTTCCTTGTAGGGTCTTTCAGGACTTGAAAGTTCCTTTGTAGAAATTTCTTCAACCTCTACTGAAGTATTCCCGACTTTTAAGAGATTGAGCCCTATGTATTCCAGGATTTCATGTTTTACCACTACATCAGCACCG
>JAQWCA010000114.1 GCA_028706065.1 Tepidanaerobacteraceae bacterium | reverse complement strand
ATAAGGAGTTATAGACCAAGAAAAAATATCAAAAAATATTTTTACCAAAAACCTTGAATTGGAAAAAATTACCTTGTACTTTTCCTTAATTTAGTGTATTATTGTATTGTAAAATTCACTTCACATAATTAAGGGGAACAAGGTAAAACAAAATGGAAAACAACTCAACAAAACTTATTAAAATACTAAATAGCATACCCGATATTCGTCAGCAAGGTAAAGTAATGCATTCACTGGTTGACATCATATTCATAGCCATAGTAGCAACCGTTGCAGGTGCTGACGATTGGGAATGCATGCAAATATTTGCCGAAGATCATTTAGATTGGTTTAGAAAATATATACCACTAACTAATGGTGTTCCTTCCCACGATACCATCCAACGGGTATTCAAACAAATAGACCCTAAAATATTCATGAAATGCTTTATAGAATGGACACAGATAGTAGCAGACATAATAAAAAAAGGGATAGTAGCAATAGACGGCAAGACCATGTGTGGCACCTACGATTCAGCCACAGGGAAAAAAGCACTCCATATAGTCAGCGCGTGGTTTAGTGAAACAGGTATGGTATTAGGGCAAGTAAAAACCACCGAAAAAAGTAATGAAATAACAGCAATTCCCGAATTACTGGACATACTCGATATAGCAGGATACATAGTAACCATTGATGCAATGGGCACTCAAAGAGAAATTGCAGAAAAAATAATCAAAAAGAAAGGCAATTACGTATTAGCCTTAAAAGGTAACCACCCCTTACTTCATAAAGAAGTTGTAGAATTTTTCAAGGAAGCAGAAGACAAAAAATATCAAAAGGCATATGATATAAAAACATATCAAAATCATGATAAAGGCCATGGTCGTATAGAATCAAGAAAATACTACATCACATCAAATATACGCTGGCTTGATGCAAAAAAAGAATGGAAGAAGCTTACATCCATAGGTAAAGTTGAATATCACAGTGAACAAAACGGAAAAAAAACATGTGAAACAAGATATTTTTTATGTAGCATAGAAGCTGATGCCGCTAAATTTGCCAATCCAGTAAGAAAACATTGGGGCATAGAAAGTATGCACTGGTCTTTAGATGTTACATTCAACGAAGATTCAAAAAGAGTAAGAAAAGACAATGCACCTGAAAACCTTTCAGTGCTACATAAATTTGCATATAACATTTTAAAACTTGAAAAGTCAAAAAAGAGAAGAAGCCTAAAGGCTAAACGTTTTAAGGCATCAGGGAGTTTAGACTACCTTGAAAAAATATTGTCTTGCATTAGCACTAATTAAAAGGATTTAAATTTTAAACTACTGGGCATATCCTTATTTAAGGACTGCTTGGTTTTTAGAACAAATAATTCCAATATATTAAGCTCCAGATATGGTATTAGACACATCAACTGAGTTTGGAGCACCGCTAACATACTTCATCTCTTATATTTTTTGCCGCAAGGGCATTTTTTTAAAAATCCTTTTAGGATTGTTGTGTTGAGATAATTTTTCATGCGTTTGCCGTGTGGGTAATCTGTAATAACATTGTTAATTAAAAGAGCCTCTGATATAATAAAAATGATATTTCAAGTCAGAGGCGAAGTACAGTGGACAAGTTTTTAAAATATCCCGGTGAACATATAGATGATTTATTATGTAACGGATTAAAAATAATTCAGCATCAAAATTCTTACCGATTTGCCATTGATGCGGTGCTGCTGGCAAATTTTACAAAGGCGGGGAAAAAGGACAAAATAATCGACCTTGGCACCGGAAGCGGTGTGATTGCACTCTTGCTTTCAGCCAAAACCGATGCTAAAGAGATTACCGGAATAGAGATCGCTCAAGAGGCTTTCGACCGAGCTGCAAGAAGTGTAAAGATGAATCAACTCCAAGAGCGGGTTAAAATCGTTCATGGTGATCTTAAGGAAGCAGTCAAAATTTTCGGTCAGGAATCCTTTTCCGTGGTGGTGACCAATCCACCGTATATGACACTAAAGGAAGGTAAAATCAGCCCCAATCCGGATGTAGCTCTAGCCAGGCATGAGGTGGCTTCAACATTGCAGGATGTGGTTAAGGCTGCTCGGCAACTCTTGACTTTCGGCGGTCGCTTTTACATGGTATATCGGACGGTAAGAATAGCCGATGCGATACATGTGATGAAGGTCAGAGGCCTTGAGCCCAAGATTTTATGTTTTATCCATCCAAGAGCTGGAAAAAGCCCCAATTTATTTCTAATAATGGCACAAAAGGGTGCCAGCCCTGGCGTAAAAATACTTCCACCTCTAGTGGTGTATAATGATGACAGGAGCTATACCCAGGAAATAAATGAAATATACTTTGGAAAACAACCGGAGGTTTGAAATGACGGAACTAGGCACGTTATATCTGTGTCCAACCCCTATTGGCAATCTGGAAGATATTACGTTAAGGGTTCTTAAAATTTTAAAAGAAGTGGATTTGATAGCCGCCGAGGATACCCGGGTAAGCATTAAATTGTTAAACTATTTTGAAATAAAAACCCCTCTTATCAGCTATCATGAACATAACAAGCGAACTCAAGGGCCTAAGCTGGTTTCATTTTTACAGGAAGGCAAAAAGATAGCTTTGGTTACCGATGCAGGCACCCCCGGCCTTTCGGATCCAGGTGAGGATCTAGCCAAAGATGCTATTGAAGCAGGTATAAAGGTAGTGCCATTGCCCGGAGCAGCGGCAGCAATATGCGCACTGGTAGCTTCGGGTCTTTCCACCAAACGGTTTGTCTTTGAAGGTTTTTTACCAAAAAAAACCCGGGAGAGAAAGCAAAGACTTTCTGAGTTAGTGTCAGATCAGCGAACTCTGGTATTTTACGAGTCACCTCACAGGATTAAAAAAACCCTTAAAGCCTTAAAAGAAATCTTGGGAAATCGTCAAGTTGTCATTGCCCGGGAGATGACCAAAATCCATGAAGAATTTATTCGCGGGACCTTGGAAGAAGTGATGGAAAGGTTTGATAATATCCTACCCCGAGGTGAGATGGTTATTGTGATAGAGGGAGCAAATCGTGAACCAAAATCTACTCAAAAACTTGGAGACAATGTCGGTGAATTAGAGCTTTCGGGGAATGATTTAGTTATAAAACTTAAATCGGAAATGCAAAAAAATATGATAAAAGGCCTTGCTAAAAGACAAGCTCTAAAAAAATCCGCCGAGGAATTGGGCCTTTCGAGAAATGAAGCCTATGAGTTGCTGATAAAGTAACTTCCACCTTATGAAGAGAAGGGGGTAGAATTTACTTTGGAAATTAAGCGGGAGTCCATAATATGGGAGGAACAGGATTTACCAGTTGACACCCACAAGAAAGATGGTATAATATAATCTAATAACAATATTCTTAAAAGCGTTGATAGGGAAAAGTAAGAAGAAGGACAGTGCCAAAGAGAGAGAAACCCGTTGGCTGAGAGGTTTCTTGCGCAAATAGTCTTCCGAACCCGCCCTGGAGCTTATGGTGATGAGCCACAACGGGGAATTCCCCGCCGTTAACAAGGGGGAGGGTATAACCTCGGCGAATATCGAGGCGTACCTCAAAGTGGGTTTTTAACCAATTAAGGTGGTACCGCGGAAATACAACAACCTTTCGCCCTTTTCAAGGCGAAAGGTTTTTTGCATTTATGCGTTATATTGTTCAGAACAAAATAACGAGGAGTGAATAGAATGAGAAAGCAAAAAAGTATTGGAATAATTGGTACCGGGTCTATTGCTGAGGCAATGTTAGAAGGAATTACAAATCAGGAGTTATTGAAACCCAAGGACATTTATGTGATAAATAGAATAAACGATGATAGGCTCAATTTTTTTCAAGAAAAATATGGCATTTGCACTACAAGGGATTATCAAGAAATTGTTTCAAATTGTAAATATCTAATTATTGCTGTAAAGCCCAGAGATGTTAGTGAACTGTTGATAACACTTCGGAAATTAGTAACCGAAAATCATGTTATTATTACTCTGGCTGCCGGAATAAGTACAGATTTTGTTGAAAAGAGCTTAGACAAAAAAATACAAGTTATTAGGGCTATGCCCAATACTTCATGTAAGGTTAAAGAATCCGCTACTGCTATGGCCTTTGGTCGTTATGCGAGAAAAGCAGCTTGGGATTTTGCTGAAGAGATTTTTTCTTCCATAGGAAAGGTGTCGATGGTGGAAGAAGGGATGTTGGATGCAGTAACCGGGCTTTCGGGCAGTGGTCCTGCCTATGTATATCTTATGATGGAAGCCATGATTGAAGCCGGAATGAAGGCAGGCTTACCTTATGAGATTTCACAGGATTTGGCAATTCAGACAGTATTAGGAGCTGCAAAAATGGTGTTAGAGACGAAAGAATCTCCCAAGCACTTAAGGGAAAAGGTAACCACGCCTGAAGGAACTACCATGGCAGGTATAAAGGTTCTGGAAAATGCAGGTTTTACTGACACTATAATAGAAGCTGTTGAAAGTGCGACAAGAAGATCCCAAGAGATGATGATCGAATACAGTGGTTTACATGAATCCCGACATGTGCTATGATGTTCGTAGAATATCCATTGTATGGAACGTAGTTTTTTTGGATAAAGAAGAAGAGACCGGTATTCAAGTCTCTTCTTTTGGTTTAATTAATTTGGGTATCTAATTGGCTACTATGGTATTTTCGATATCCTCTGGGCAAGTTTTTGACGGGGTATCTTCAATGTCTTTTTCGCGGGAATTAGCAGAGGTATCCTCAATATGTGCTGCACAAGTTTTGCAAATGTTTTTGCCTTTGAAATTTATTAAGTCTTCCGCATTGCCGCAAAAGATACAAGCTGGCAGATATTTTTTTAGAATAATTCGATCGGTGTCCACATAGATTTCAAGAGGATCTTTGACGGCGATACCCAGTGTGCGTCTTAACTCTATTGGGATAACAACACGCCCTAATTCGTCAACTTTTCGAACAATTCCTGTTGATTTCATTTAAATTCGCCCCCAAAATTCATTATTCGACATTTACCCCAATTAAAATATACCAAAACTGCCAAAAATAGTCAACGTAAAATTGTGATAAATTTGTTATTTAAGGTAGGAGGGGAAACTTTGCTGGAGTTAAATACCGATCTGAAACAAAAATTTGAAGAGGCGGCAAAAGCCCTGCGCTCGCGATTGGAGCAAAAACCTCCGGTAAGTGTTCTTCGAAATATGATACAAGAAAAAAGTATCGGTAGATTTAACCGGTGCCAAAGACTACTACCCCAAGATTTATCTTCTATTGTTAAAAAAGGAGGAATAACCGGGGTAGATGGTTCCACAAACAGTGCCGGAGGGCCTTTCCCTTATCGTATTACACTACAACAAGCATTGGCCAAAGCCTGTGATCAAAGTAATAAAGATGTTATAATCACAGACGCCTTTTCACCTCTAACCATGGAAAATCCTGTTAGTGAAGAAGAGTATAGAGATTATATCAAGCGTAATCTAGCGATATTAGAAGTAGAGGCAGCTTTAGCGGCCATCGATCAATTTAGTCCAATGCTGCTTTTACTTGATGGTTCATTAGTGAGGTTCAAGATAGAAGCGGCTAGTTCATGGGAAAAATTAAAAAGTCGGGCATTGGCTCAAAATACGATATTGGTTGGTATTGTAGAGGGGATTTCAACTGGTGTTATAAGTGATTGTTTGAAAAGTCGGCTGCTTGAATCAGTAAATCTTGCTTCGGATTGGGAGGTTTTGTTCGGGCTTCTAGAAGTGGGAGAGATAGTGGAAATATCACCGGGTTTATTTAAAGAAGGTTTTCGCACCTGTTTTATGCGTGCGTCTGTGGACCCAAAACCAATAGGTATCGATTTACTGGAAGAACAACAAGGATATTTGAATGAAGTGGTAGACCTCGTCTTCACCCTAACTCCTCGGGACGGCCGCGGAATACCGCTCTGGCTTGATATCATCGATGAAAATGTGAGAATTACCGATGCTGTCATGAAAGGGCTCCTAAGCACTTATCTGGGTGAAGACTATGTTGAGTTTTTAATACCCAAAAGAGAAAAAAGGGAGATTTAGGAGGGATACCTTATGCAAGTAGTTGGGCTCACCACACCTCAAGAAGTTTATGTGGCTTCTAAAGACAGAAAGTTTCGCATAAATGAACTTTTGATTTTAGAAGATCCTTGCCAGGGTGGACTGGTAGGGGAAGTGGTAGAGAGCAATT
>JAQWCA010000113.1 GCA_028706065.1 Tepidanaerobacteraceae bacterium | reverse complement strand
TGTAAACCAGATATCCCATCATGTGCGTGAAGGGCGTCACCGCCAACACCGAATCGATGCCGTAACGGATCGGGAACTCCCATTTATCCGTCAAATCACGGGGAAAAAGAACACTCAATTCATCTCCGGCTTTTACTACTTCTCTTCCGGTCTTTTGGGCTATAATCCTTTCAATGATATTCAAGCTTTAAGTTCACCGCCTTTTTAAGGATTAACCATTACTATGCCTAGTTCTTTTGCTATCTTTAAAGCCTCATCTTTAGAAGGACTTGCATCTCTTAAAACTAACCGTCCTCCACCTCTATTTAAAGTATCTACCATAGAAGTTACATCATCGGTTTCTATGGTAATTTTTTGTACTTGATATTCCTGGACTTCTAAAATCTCTACTTCTATCCCTTTTCCCTTTATTTTATCCATGACTTCACCATACATCTCATATTCGGAGGTAGATGACCCAAACACCGCTGCCATCAAAATACCGGGAATATTTATCCCCCGCCTGGCAAAAAGTTCCGGATAGAGCTCTATCTTTACTTTTCTAATATTTCCCTTAGATAAAAAGTGGGCAATTCGTGCCGCATTAGTAGGGGAACCCACTGCTTGGCTGCTACCGCCTACGACGGCCTCACCTAAAGTTTCCGTAATTGGTCTTGCACCGGAAACAAGTTTTTTGGAAATCTCTCGGGCTTCCTTTATAGTCTCTTTTATTCTCGTCTTTTCTCTTGATTTAACCTCTTCGTCTATAAGTTCTTCTACCATGGGCTTTGTTTTGAAAAAAGGCTCCATAAACTTGTTCACTGTAGGAACTATCTCTTTGGCAGAAATAGGGTGAACCTCTGCTGCCATAGATACCATAACATCTATCGGTACGTTCACCTCAAGGTTAGTCTTTATAGCTAGGCTTGCGGCCATTGCTCCTATTAATATGGCTCCACCTATATGTGTAGCACACAGTCCCGGTACCATGACTCGAGGAGTGCACGGCACTGATATAGTGGGAGACAAGGCTAAAACCATAGCTTTTTCCATTGCCTGGGGGCTGCCTCCTTTTAGTTCTACAAAGGCTGCTGCCATGGCACAAGCTCCTGCACCAAAGCCTTCCATATTACATCCGGTACTTATTTTGCCCACTCTGAATACGGATCCTACCTTCAATATAAGGCTGGCTAATTGGGCAATCTGATTTCGCTCATAACCGTTATCAAACATTGCCTTTATAAAACCTGTATAGGGGCAAGGATCTCCTGTACCGGCACATGGCCTAATACCTATGGTGTGGTTTCCTACTTGAGCGGCTAAGGTATACATTAGTGCTTTATCTATGAATTTATCGTCAAACATTTTTGGACCATCAATAGCCGCTAGTTCTGATCCCACTTTCCCAAACAGTAGACTCTCTCCTGTGGTCATACCTATCTCTACAGCCTTGAGGTTATGCTCAAACTGTTTTAAGACATCGTCTAATACTTGTTCTCTGGTTTTACCTGTTTGAATTTGTGCCTCTTTAATGACCACTTCCACTGGACTTAATTTTGTTTCGTCAGCAATTTCTATTACTTGCCCCAAGGTTAAAGGCATTTTGTGTTCAATTAAATTCTTTAGTTTAATAGTAGTCACTTCATTCCTCCTTCCTTACTGTAATACCTGACCATTTTTCATAAAGTTTTATTACCGACGAAATATCCTTTTCCCCAAAGCCTTCGGCCTTGGCCATTTCATACATCTGTTGGGCGTTATTTCCCATAACAAGAGGCAATCCCAAGTCTTTAGCCGTGTCCACCGCAAGCTGCAAGTCCTTGTACTGCAGGTTTACCATAAATCCCGGTTCAAAGTTCCTCTTGGATATGAACTTGGGATACTTGGCTTTGAGCGCATATGAGTTTCCTGAACTACTAGTTATAACCTCAAACATCACCTCGGGGTTCAGACCGGCTTTCACACCGAGAGCCAATGCTTCCGCTGTGGCAACCATGTTAGCTCCTAGCAGAAGGTTATTTACGAGTTTTACAGTATCCCCAGCTCCTACATCACCCACATGATAGATAGTTTTACCTATGGTTTCAAGAATTGGCATTACTTTGTATAATATTTCCTTTTTTCCCCCAACCATTATAGTCAAAGTTCCGGCTTCAGCCCCGGCAGAACCACCGCTAACAGGTGCATCTAATATTTCCACACCTTTACTGTTTGTTTTTTCATAAATTTTACGAATGGCTTTGGGGGTGATACTACTTAAGTCAACTACAATAGTACCGGGTTTTGCTTTCGAAAGAATGCCGTCTTCTCCTAACACTACATTGGTTACAATTTGTGAATTTGGAAGGGACATAAAGATTACTTCAGTATCAAAAGCCACCTCGCCAGGAGATTTACCGGCTTCGACTCCCATTTTTTTAAATTCCTCTACCGGATCTTCCATCACATCAAATACTTTTAGATTATACTTTGCATCATGAATCCGCTTAGCTATACGTTTTCCCATTACACCTAAGCCAATAAAACCTATCTTCATTTTCAACCTCCATGATAATTTGATAATTTTTGATTTATTCAATTGATTTTTATATTTTTCGTAGTCAATTAATTATAATTGCAAGTTCTATGCCACTAAAATTCCTTCAAAACAGGGGTTATATTCAAAAAAACACCCGGAAAGCATTTCAGGAACGAAATGCTTTCCGGGGTTTTGTTGAAATACCCGACTAATATGAAAATTATCATATTTCATTTTTGCAATGTGTTTTCAATAATGAAATGCTTTGATTTTATAACTCAATATTTAATTCTTTTATCCTTCTCCACAAAGTAGTAGTGCTTATTCCAAGGATTTTTGCAGCTTTTACCTTTACTCCTTTTGTTTCTTTTAGCACTTTTTCTATTACTTTTTTTTCATAATCAGCTACTATAGCCGACAGGCCTTGGCTCGTATCTCCTATATCATTCATATTGAATTTAAAGCTTAGGTGATCTTTGGTAATGTATTTGTCATTGCCTAAGATGTTAAAGGCCTTCTCAATACAGTTTAACAATTCCCTTACATTTCCCGGCCAATCATACTGCATAAGCAGCCTTGTAGCTTCATCATCGATTCCCTTTACGAATTTTCCAAAAACCACATTCATTTTTTTTACTATTTCGTTAGCTATGAGGGGTATGTCCTCCCTTATCTGTCTTAAAGGTATCAATTTGATGTCAAAAACATTTAAGCGAAAAAATAAATCATGCCTGAACTTACCTTCTTTGACCATTTTATCTAATGGTTTATTAGTTGAAGCTATCACTCGAACGTCAAGGGGAATAATCTTTCCCCCGCCCAAGCGCGTTACTTCCCGTTCCTGAAGGACTCTTAAAAGTTTTGCCTGTAAATCTATGTCCATCTCACTTATCTCATCTAGAAACAAGGTGCCCCCATTAGCTTGTTCAAACACACCCGGGTAACCGCCTTTTTTTGCACCGGTAAAAGCACCGCTTTCGTACCCAAAAAGTTGACTTTCTATAAGTGTAGGCGGTATAGCCGCACAGTTGATAGCAACAAAAGGCTTGTCATAACGCTGGCTGGCATTGTGTATCGAATGAGCGAATAGCTCTTTCCCTGTTCCCGTCTCACCATAAATTAGGACATTTGAATGGGATTTTGCCGACAGTTTCGAAGTCTCCTTTAGTTTTTTCATTGCCGAGCTTTCCCCAATAATATCTGAAAAGTTATACTTTGCAGTTTGATGTTTTCTTACTTCACTGACAAGTTTATTGCTGCGCCTAACCGTATCTTCGTTATTAAAACCAAAGCCAAACTCTTTCGTAATAGGTATACGCACAGCAATGGCACCGCTAACAGAAGAAGATTCGCCAATAACAGGTTTTTGGTTTATTATTGATTCTCTGGAAGCCTTACTTACTAACCCTACATTTTTTTGGTCTACATTTCCCTTAGAATCCACAGTAGCAATCCTTTTGCCTTGACTGTCGAAAATTACTGCCTCTCCACCAGCCACTTGAGCTATAAAAGGCAGAGAATCTATAAGGGATGATTTCAAATCATTGTTTCGCTTAACCCGTTCTATGTTACTACAGGCTAAGACATATTCACCTATAGGCAGGCACCAAGACTCCGCCCCATGTTCCAGTTGGGACATACCACTGATGGCTTTGCCCATATTGGCTGCTTTTTTTGCAAGACCAAATACCACACCTTTTAAAAAATCTATTTCATGTCCCAATGAGTCAACGGTTTTTATTCTTACTCCCTCATTATTGGTTACAGTGGCATAACCACCAGTTATTCTAGCCAAGACCTCCAAAGAATCTATTAAGGTTTTTTGCAAATCTTCACATTTCATCGAATATACCTCCATAGTTATTAGCCAGATTACTTTGTAATTCGACAACACAACCTTAAAATCCTTTAGGTGAAATATAAACAATAACTCAATTATATATAAAGCACATGCTCTACCTGCACTGATAAAAATAATAAAAAAGGCTGAGATCTCTATCGGCAAGATCTCAGCCTTTTCAATGTATAAAATAAGTTACTATAAAAAAACAACAGCAGCAGCCGTCGGCTGATAAACATATTTGCAAAATTTATAACAAAAGCCGTTATTAATATTTAACTGGATTAAAATTATCCATCAATGTATCCCAAAAGGACGGATTGGAAAAACCTAATCTCCACAGGGCTAGACCTTTCAAACCTTTTCTCATGGCAAGTTTCGCTTTTACATCCACCGAATAGTTGCTTTCCATCCATACCTCATGAGTCACTCCGTTCTCATCGGTATATGTTCCAAATAGAAGGCCTGACTTTTGATCTATACTAAGTTTCAAACCATATTTTTTTGATAGTTCATCAGCGAACAGTAGATAAGTTGCACCATTGTTTTCTGAAATAACAGAACCCCTTTTTCCTGCACCCCAATCATACCCGTAGTTACCAATGCCAAGCACAATTTTTTCTGCAGGGACACGGGCTATTGCATAGTCTACCACTTCCTCCACCCAATCAATTCCTGATTGAGGACCGGGTATACTGGGATTTTTGTCATATGCCATCAAAACTATAAAATCGCAGTACTTACCAAGTGTTGTATAGTCATACCCTGGCCACCAGTCGGTTTTTTCAGTTTTGACCGGAAGTGATAGGTTTAAAGATTTGCCTCTATCTTTTAATTCTCCGTAAAGGCTTTTTACAAATTCGTTAAACTTTTCTTTGTCAGCAACTTTTAGATATTCGAAGTCAATATTTATTCCATCATAACCTTCTCTTTCGACTACTGTTATCATTTGGTTTACAAGGCGTGCTCGGGTCTCGGGCGTAGCTAGCACCTTTTGAAGTCTTGCCGAATCACTCTCAAATACAAGCATGTGGATTTCTAAACCGTTTTCTTTGGAAAGTTTTATGACGCTTTCATAACCTTCTGGTACATTTATGTAACGTGTATCATCTTTATCAGTCACATCACCGTTGATATCCAAAGTATACCATTTGACCGCAGTAGATGACATTTTATCGATGTTTTTTAAAAAGTCTTCATAGGATTGGGAATAGTAATAACCCATTATGTACTTCGAAGGTTTTTCACCTGTGTTTATCAACACCGTCCGAATTGCATTATCCCACATGACAGCAGCACCAAATGCTTCGCTAAAAAATCTCACAGGTACTAAGGTCCTACTATCTTTAATGATGGGAGGCATGTCCAACTTTACAGGAGTTTGATTTATGTAAGCAATATTTTCTCCGATACGTAAAACTACTGTTTTATCCTCTTTGTAAGCTGTAACGGTTTTCGTGCCCTGGTCCCATTCAACTTCAGCCCCAAGGGCCTCTCCGATCTTTCTAAAAGGTGCCAGGGTTCGATCATTTTCTATAATTGGCGGTACATCAAATTCCACGTCTTTCCCATCAAGTAATACTTTTATGTAGCCCGCAGCAGCGTAAGACGTCGCTGGCATATATGCCGTTATCATAAACAATGCAACAAAAACCCCTATTATTACTCTTATCCTGTTTCTCCTGTTAGTCATATCGATCTCCTTAATTAATTTCAATAATCTTTTGCCATCTATGGTTTCCATCTCTAAAAACCTGAAAATGAGTAATACCTTTTACTATCAATATCCTACGGTTTTATTATAAAGAATATTATGTTGTTATTCAATGAAATAAGGTTGATTTAATGTAAATGTAATTTTGTTGTCATGTTGTTGAAACAGTCAGGCAAGTAAT
>JAQWCA010000112.1 GCA_028706065.1 Tepidanaerobacteraceae bacterium | reverse complement strand
GAACATCCTGTAACCGTTGTTTTTCGCCGGCGATTTCCTGGATTTGTTTTACTGTGTCTGTGCCTAACCTTTCGCTGATTTCACTCATAACCTTATCGGATTTACTTTTTTGTGTAACATCCTTCTTATCAGTCACATAATTCCTCCTTGCAAAGTATCATTACTCTTATTTAATGTTCCCCTTTTTACCGTTAACAATACAAAGAATAGCTTACATAAAACGAGGATAAAATAATACTGATTTTAAATTATAACCAGGGAGGCATTTACAAATATGGTAAAGACCGTTGTTGGAGTTTTTGACAGCCATGATCAAGCAGAAAAAGCCGTAGCAGAACTTAGAAGATCCGGATATGATACCAATGAAGTATCAATTGTGGCAAAAGGTAAACAGCAAGGTCAAAATAGCGGCGACTATGAGAGTGATACTACTTTTGGCATGGATACAGTGGCTGATGGCACTACAACAGGTGGAGTTCTAGGAGGTTTAGCAGGTCTTGCCATGGGTGCTGGCGCTTTGGCTATACCAGGTCTTGGGCCGATTATTGCTGCCGGTCCTATTGCAGGCCTCCTGTCCGGTGCAGCTACCGGTGGAGTGGCTGGGGGCCTCATCGATTGGGGAGTTCCTGAAGAGCAGGGGCAACATTATGAAAATGAAGTTAAAAAAGGGGGGATATTAGCAGCTGTGAGGTCACATGAGCAGAAAGTTGATAAAGCAGCCCAAATCTTTAGACAAAATGGTGCTCATGATGTCAATACTCACGAAAAGGGTTCAATGAAATAGAATAAAATAATGGCATAAAAACAACTGTACCGTGTCTTTTTTGGTATAGTTGTTTTTTATTGCCATTTCGGCAAACTTCCTAATCGACTTATATTATGATATAATAATGGTGATTCACTATATTGCGACAATTTGCCTTAAGTTTTTTATCAAGCAAAATTCATTCCATCTTTTATAAAAAAGAGGGAAAATTGATGTTCTTATAGAATATATAATCAATAGGATTTATTAGGGGTATATTTAAGGTGACAAGAGAACCGTCCCCTGTCACCTCTATATTTGGGGGGGATAAAAGATGCAGATGAATTTCAGCCTGACACTTTCACAAACCCAAAAGCTGGTGATGACTCCTGAGTTGCGGCAAGCCATAACCATATTACAGCTTTCTACCCTTGAACTGGATCAGTATATAGAAAATCAGCTTTTAGAGAATCCGTTGCTGGATATTACTGATGAATCCATTAAAAACGACGAGCCTATTGAAAAAGCTGAGGAAAAGGAAGCCGACAAGATTGATTGGGAAGAATACTTTCAGGACGGAGCCGGCAGTCCGGTAAGAGTTCAGCGGGAGCAAAAGGAAGAAGGAGTAGGATACGATAATTTTGTATCATCAACACCTTCTTTACAAGAGCACCTGATGATGCAATTACACATTTTAACCATATCTAAAACAGCCTTAAAGATTGGGGAGTTTTTGATAGGTAATCTGGATAAGAACGGATACTTGACCATAACTACAAAAGAAGTTTCAAGACTGCTCAAGGTATCAGAAAAGGAAGTAGAAGATACTCTTGGAATTATTCAGACATTTGATCCTTCAGGAATAGGAGCCAGGAATCTAAATGAATGTTTGCTTATACAGATAGAGCAAAGAGATATTGACATTCCCAAAATTCAAGACCTGATTAAAAATCATCTGGTTGATTTAGCTGAAGCTCGCTTTTCACGAATATCAGAGGCACTAAATATCAGTACAACTGAGGTTCAACATCTCAAAGATATTTTAGTTACTCTTGACCCCAAGCCCGGAAGAAACTTTTCTTCGATTAACGATGTGCACTATATTATCCCTGATGCTGTTATCGAAAAAGTGGGCTGCGAATACTTAGTAATTATGAACGATACCGTATCTCCTAGGCTGTCAATAAATTCATACTACAGATCTTTATTATCTTCTGAGGACAAAGAGTCCAATATTTCGAAATTTTTATCTAACCGACTTGATTCAGCTTTATGGTTAATAAGGAGTATTGAACAGCGGCGTATAACCCTCCATAAGGTTATACAATCTATTGCCGATGTTCAAAAAGACTTCTTGGACAACGGACTTATACATCTTAAACCTCTAACAATGAAACAAATTGCAGATATTGTAGGTGTTCATGAATCCACAGTTTCACGGGCTATCAGTGGCAAATATGTTCAGACTCCAAGGGGAGTTTATGATTTAAAGTTTTTCTTTCAAAGTGGTTTAGACAACGCCAACGGCACCTCCACTTCTTCAGAAAGTATTAAAAAGAGGATACAAGAAATGATAAACTGTGAAGATTCATATAATCCTCTAAGCGATCAAAAGATTGCTGATTTGCTTAAAAACAAGGGAATATCTATATCTCGTAGGACTGTAGCTAAATATAGGGAGGAAATCGGGATACTGTCTTCAACAAAAAGAAAAAGATATTAAAAAATTGTTTTTACAAGAAGGATTTTAGCAATCTTTGTTGAACTATATAATATATATCAGCAATTTTTCCCTTTAATACATTTATTAGGAGTTTTTGTTTTATACAAAAACCCCATTTTTTTAAAATGTATGGGACAACAAACAGACATAAGGGACATAAAACGACCCTATATGTCAAAAATCTATTGTATAAAATCTCTATAAAAGCAAACCTTAAGTTAAAGGAAGTTCTGATATAGAAAGTAAAAATAAAACTCTCTGTATCAAATACATAATCAAGGAGGAATTTTTATGTCAATCAAAGTAGGTATCAATGGGTTTGGCCGCATAGGAAGGAATGCATTAAAGGCCGCATTTTCAAAACATCCGGAAATTGATGTTGTAGCCATTAATGATCTTTATGACACAAAAACACTGGCTCATCTTCTAAAATATGATTCGGTCTTTGGGACCTTCGATGCTAAAGTAGAGGCCAAGGATTCTTCAATATCAGTCAACGGTAAAGATATCAAAGTCTTTGCTGAACGGGATTTAGCCAACATACCGTGGAAAGATCTGGAGGTAGATGTTGTTGTAGAGGCAACCGGGGTTTTTAGGGCCAAAGAGCAGGCGGAAAAACATATCAAAGTCGGTGGCGCAAAGAAAGTCATCATAAGTGCACCCGCAAAAGGTGAAGATATTACGATTGTCATGGGTGTTAATGAAGAAAAATACAATGCTAAAGAGCATCATGTAATTTCCAATGCCTCTTGTACTACCAACTGCCTTGCACCGGTAGCCAAAGTGCTTTTGGACAACTTTGGAGTAGAGAAAGGGCTTATGAATACGATTCACTCCTATACCAACGACCAGAAAATTCTTGACTTACCCCACAAAGATCTCAGAAGAGCTCGGGCTGCAGCGTTGAACATAATTCCCACTACCACCGGTGCTGCCAAAGCTGTTGCTTTAGTAATTCCTGAGCTCAAAGGCAAGCTCAATGGATTTGCTCTTCGGGTGCCAACACCGACAGTTTCGATTGTCGACCTTACTTGTCAGCTTTCCAAGAGTGCCACTGTCGAACAAATAAATGAAGCTATGAGGGAAGCTGCAGAGGGCAAAATGAAAGGTGTCCTCGGGTATACTGAAGAACCCCTTGTATCTATGGATTTCAAAGGGTGTGAACTTTCTTCAATCGTCGACGGTTTATCTACTATGGTCATTGAAGATGATATGGTAAAGATAGTCTCATGGTACGACAACGAATGGGGTTATTCCAACAGAGTGATGGACCTTGTTGAATATATAGCAGCTAAAGGATTCTAAGAGTACCAGAAAACCCATGGCTGAAAAACTCTTGCTTTCAGGCAGGGCTTTTCAGCCATTTCCTTTGTAACTGCTTTTTTAAGGAGATTCATATGGAAGAAGAAGTGGTTGAACTATTAAAAAAGATTGCCCCGGAAATATCCGTTACTTTACAGGATCGATACACTATATTGCGCAATATATATTTCAATCAACCGGTTGGACGCAGAGCTCTGTCTTCCATTATTTCATGGTCAGAACGACAACTTCGGACTGAAGTAAAACGGTTGGAAGAGCTAGGACTTTTAAATATCGATAAAAAGGGAATGGTATTGACCAACACAGGTGAAGACATAATCTTGGGGTTGGAACATTTCATTTATCATATGCGAGGCCTAAATCCCATTGCGCATAGCATAGGGCAAACGTTCAACTGTCAGTGTATTACAATAATTCCGGGAAATTCTGATGAAGATGAAACCGTTAAGATGCAGTTAGGTAAAGCGGCTGCCCGGTATCTGAAAAAATCTATTAAAAACGGTGATGTTGTATCGGTAACCGGAGGAACTACCATGGCTCAAATTCCTCAAGCTATGGAAAAAATTTTAGGATTTCAAGATGTAATTGTAGTTCCCGGTAGGGGTGGTCTAGGGGAAAAGGTTGAGATTGAATCCAACACTATTGCCGCAGAGCTGGCTAAAAAACTTCGAGCTCAATATCGACTGCTATATGTCCCTGATAACCTGAGTCCCGAAACAATGGAATCTGTCATTAACGAACCAGGAATCCGAGATATTTTAAAGATTGTCCGTCGGACTAATATTCTGCTTCACGGTATTGGGGGAGCGGAAGAAATAGGCCGAAGGCGAGGTCTGTCTGAAAGAGAAATAAAATCTATTAGGAAAAAAGGCGCTGTTGCGGAAGCATTTGGATATTATTTTGATAAGGAAGGAAAGGTTGTTCACACTACCACCAGTGTTGGCCTTAGTATAAAGGATTTAAAAAATATTCGCACCGTAATAGCTATAGCGGGAGGAGCGAACAAAGCTCCGGCAATTCAAGCTTTTCTAAAATATCATAACCCTACAGTCTTTATCACAGATGAAGGGGCGGCTCGAAAATTATTAGAACTTGAAGGAGTCGAGGAATAATGAACAAAAAGACTTTAAAGGATTTTAATGTAGAGGATAAAAGAGTCTTGGTCCGGGCGGATCTGAACGTACCTATGGATGAACAGGGCAACATAACTGACGATACTCGCATCAGATCAACTCTAACAACTATAAATTACCTTATAGATAAGGGTGCCAAAGTAATCATTGCATCTCACCTTGGCAGACCTAAAGGCAAAGTAACCCCCAAATACAGCCTTGCTCCAGTAGCGAAAAGACTTTCAGAACTTCTCAATAAAGAGGTGACTATGGCTAAAGATTGCATAGGTGAGGAAGCAGAAAAAGCCGTAGCACGGATGAAATCGAAAGATGTGCTATTGTTGGAAAATGTAAGGTTTCATGCAGGTGAAGAGAAAAATGATGCGGAATTTGCTAAAAATCTTGCCAGCCTTGCAGATATTTATATAAATGATGCTTTTGGTACATCCCACAGGGCTCACGCTTCGACTGTGGGCGTTGCGGAGTTTATACCGGCCGGAGCCGGGTATTTATTGCAAAAGGAAATAGAAATAATGGGCAATGCCTTAGAAAATCCCAAGAGGCCCTTTGTGGCAATTTTGGGTGGTGCCAAAGTAGGGGATAAAATCGGAGTTATAAAAAACCTGCTGAGTAAGGTTGACATATTGCTGATAGGCGGCGGTATGGCCTATACCTTTTTGAAGAGTCAAGGCCATGAAATAGGTAGATCCCTGCTGGAGCCGGATAAAGTTGAATTGGCCGCTTCACTATTAAATGAAGCCCAAGAAAAGGGCGTCAAGTTATTGTTGCCAGATGATGTGGTAGTGACATCGGAGCTTAAAGAGGGATTGACGTATGAGACTGTTTCTATCGCACAAATACCTGAGGACAAAATGGGTGTTGATATAGGCGAAAAAACTCGTGAAAAATTTGCCGATGCAATCAAAGGGGCCAAGACAGTAGTTTGGAACGGCCCAATGGGTGTCTTTGAAATGAAAGCTTATGCCAAAGGAACCTTGGCTGTAGCTCAAGCTATGGCAAAATCCCAAGCTGTGACCATTATTGGCGGAGGAGATTCAGCTGCGGCAGTAAAACAGCTGGGTTTTGCCAAAGATATGACTCATATTTCCACCGGTGGCGGGGCTTCACTGGAGTTTTTAGAAGGTAAGGAATTGCCCGGGATAGCTGCCCTCAATGATAGATAACCCATGGATTTTCCCGGGGATATGTTGTAAACTGGTATGAGAGTTTTCAATTTGATTTGTCAAGACAAATAATTGGAGGTGTAACAATGTCTAGAAGACCCCTAATAGCAGGAAATTGGAAAATGAATAATAATAAAGGTGAAACCTTGGATTTTCTTGAAAGCTTTTTACCCCAAACCGGTGGATTTACAGCAGAAGTTGTAATCTGCCCACCCTTTACAGAT
>JAQWCA010000111.1 GCA_028706065.1 Tepidanaerobacteraceae bacterium | reverse complement strand
GGGAGAAAAAGGTGTCGTTATACTATATATGATATCAAAACATATGATGAACTTGATAACGGTAAAAGCTATGCAAGGTTGCACATTTCAGGAGGCAAGAGAAAAATCCGGATTACATCCTTTTGTGTTGAGGAAAGCTATGAAACAGGCAAAAAATTTTGCTATAGATGAATTAAAAAGGTGTTTAAAGCTGTGTCAGAAACTGGATATTGATATTAAAAAAGGTAAAATCGAAGAACAGATTGGATTGGAAATTTTGGTAACCAATATATCTTCCTAAAATAATGCGGTCACCTTTCCCCTATGGGAAAAGGTGACCCTTTTGTTTTTATTACCTGGTTGGTTGTTGCTGGCTAGCCGGTGTTACCGGTTGTGCTTTGTGCTGCCCGAATTCTTGGTTGTATGCAGAGGTCCTATACTGATCATATTGACTTTTGACTGGTGCTACCGGTTGTGTGGAGTGCTGTCCGAACTCCTGATTATAAGATGAGGTTCTGTATTGATTGAACTGGCTGTTAGCTGGTGATACGGGCTGCACTGTATGCTGGCCAAATTCTTGGCTATAAGCAGAAGCTCTGTAATTATCCTGATTAGGATTTACCGGAGCTACTGGTTGTGCAGAATGCTGTCCAAATTCTTGATTGTAGGCAGAACTTCTTGATTTAGTATTACCCATTGTAGTTGATTGACCGGTATAATTGTTTCTTTGAGTTTCTGCTTGAGATACCAGAGTAGATATATCTCGGCTTGTGGATGTTAGCTGCTGTAATTGCCCGGAAATATCACTACAGGAGTTTTGCATGTGTTTCAGTTGTTGTAAAGTATTTTGTTCTATTTGTTGAAGGTTTTTTAGTTTATTTGCTGTATTATACTCAGCAGAAGAAAGCTCGGTTAACTGGGACAAATTGTTCTGACTTTTACTTGAAAGCTGATTGATTAGCTGATTGAAAGAGTTAAGGTTTTGCTGCACATGCTGTAATTGTTGGGACAGTTGCATCACTTTATCCAAAACAACCACCTCCAGGTATTAGTTTGGATATAACCTCAACAATATTTTTTCAAAAATAAAGTTTTCTATTCTGGTAAAAAAAGAAAAAAGCGTAAGCTTTGGCTTACGCACGTTAACTTGCGGTATTTACTTCTGAAAGTCGTTTATACAAGCTTGATTTCTTACGAGCTGCGGCATTTTTATGAATAACGCCTTTGGATGCAGCTTTATCGATAATTTTTGTAGTTTCCTTTAACCTAGCTTGGATGCCATCAGAATCAGCTGCATTTATGGCCTCCATAAATTTCTTAATAGAAAATCTTATTTGAGACTTCACCTTGTTATTCTCAAGCGTCCGCTTTTTTGCTTGACGTACGCGCTTTTTCGCTGATGCAATATTTGCCAAAATCCGTTCACCCCCTTAAAATACTAGGGATATTTTATCACTTCATTGGTTAAAATGCAAGAGAAGCCATAAATATTAATGTAAAAAATCACTTTCTCGTATATTATAAAAATCTAGCGGTTACTATAATAATGAAAAATATATGGAGGTGTTGAGTCTTGATAGGTATGATAATAAGGTTTATTGTTTCAGCTTTGGTTTTAATGTTGGTTAGCTTTGTACTTCCAGGTTTTAATGTTGCCGGTTTCACAGGAGCCCTTATTGCAGCAATAGTGATTGCAATTCTCGGTTTTATAGCCGAAAGTCTTCTTGGAAATAAGATTTCACCGCAAAATCGGGGTATTGTAGGTTTTGTCACTGCAGCAGTAGTAATATACTTTGCCCAGTTTTTAGTACCAGCCATGAATGTCACTTGGTGGGGTGCAATACTGGCATCTGCAGTTATAGGGGTAATTGATGCCTTTGTACCAACTGAGCTAAGATAGGAGGCGATTATGCTATAAATATAAATATACGAACTGACCTAGCATTAGAAGCAAGAGAGCTTGCAGGTGAGGAGGAACTGTCCGGTGTAATGGTAGATACAGAAAAATCAGAACAAATGACAATAAGTCGTGTCAGAATCAAAGATGAAGTAGTTTCAAAAGCTATGGGCAAGCCTATAGGATATTATGTAACATTAGAAGTGCCCCGGTTAAAAGAAAAAGACCCGGTTCTTACTGAAGAAGTCAGTAAAAACCTAGCAGATGAGCTTAAAAAGATGGTAGAAATATCTACTGAAGCGACGATTCTTGTTATTGGTCTTGGTAATTGGAATGTTACCCCTGACTCTTTAGGCCCTAAGGTTATAGAAAAACTTATAGTTACACGTCATTTGATCAAATATATGCCAGGAAAATTCAGCTCAAAAAAGGGTTTTCGCCCGGTTTGTGCTCTAGCTCCGGGCGTATTGGGAATAACAGGTATTGAAACAGGGGATATAATCCAGGGCTTAGTAGGAAAGGTAAAACCTGATATGATCATCGCTATAGATGCTTTAGCATCTAGGAGTATGGAACGTATAAGCACTACAATACAAATTGCCGATACCGGTGTTTACCCGGGTTCCGGCGTAGGTAATAAGCGCATGGGTATAACACAGGAAAGCATGGGGGTGCCAGTAGTAGCTATAGGTGTGCCTACTGTTGTAGATGCAGCAACCATGGCCAATGATACATTAGATATGCTTATTGGACAGTTTACAAGGCAAGCCAAACCAGGCAGTGATTTTTATAAGCTTTTAGAAAATCTGGACAAAGAAGAAAAATACAATCTTATACGGGAGGTGATATCTCCTTTTGTTGGGCAACTTGTAGTAACACCAAAAGAAATTGACTCTTTAATCGATAACACCGCTAAAACTTTGGCAGGAGGCATAAATTTAGCTCTACACCAAGGAATACAATATGACGAAGTCAGCACATTTTTACAGTAATGAGGCTTAAATTTTAGCCTCATTTTTTTTATTTTTAGTGAATATGCTTATTGAGAGGATGTGATAAGCTTGATAAAAATTAAAATAATAAAAGTAAGAAGTATTATATTTTCCATTACAATAGCAATACTAATTATGAGTCTGATAATTTTCTTTCTGAAAAATCGCCAGGAAGAAAGAACCGTTTCAGTATTTAGCAGTATACAAATTCAAAGTAATCAAAGTTTCTTACATAGCATTGATGGTAAAGTATTTGAGAAAATTATGTGTATGAGTTTACCTGCTTTAGATTCTTTCAAAGAAAAAAAACCATTAATAGATATTCGAGGCATAACCGGGGTTATGTCTAAAGCGCTGACAAATATAGATATCCTAAATCCGGAAACATATTTTTCAATGCAATTACCGGTGATAAGCTTGATGAAAACCGAAACGACCTTTACACCAGGGGTAGAACTGTCACCCATGAACCCGGGTATTTTTGAAAATGAACATGATCCTTCAGAAAGTCTACCACAACCGGAAAACGATGAATTGGAAAGAGCGAAAATAGAAAAGCTCGAACTCATATCCGGAGAACCGCTGGTGTTGATATACCATACGCACACTACTGAAGCATACATGCCTTCAGAAAAATATATGTATAAACCCAGAGATAAGTCTTATCACACTGATGATTTAAATTACAGTGTAGTCAAGATTGGAGAAATCGTAGCAAGTGAACTAAATCAACTCAAAATTCCTACTATGCATAACAAAACAGTTCATGATGTTCCAACCTATATGACATCGTATACCAACTCGTTAAAGACCGTAGAACAAGTATTAAAACAAAAGCCATCCATAAAAATAGTAATAGACATTCATAGGGATGCTCCGATAGTAGATCCTCAGAAATCCCGAGAAATAACTACTGTTGAAATCGATGGTATTACATATTCTCGCTTTATGCTTGTCATTGGCAGTGATAAGACTTTTCCACATCCTCACTGGGAAGAAAATTACAAGTTTGCCAATTTGCTTAATAATAAATTAGAACAACTTTATCCTGGCATCTCTCGGGGTATTAATTTGCGAAGTGAACGGTTTAACCAACACCTTTCAAAAAAAGCTGTATTATTGGAGATAGGTAGTCATGGTAATACCATGGAAGAATCATTGAACTCAGCCAAAGTTTTTGCTGAAGCATTAACTTCTCTAATAGAAGAATTATCAATCGTTGAATGAAAAAGCAGTATATGGCTAAAATAAAAAGGTACTATTAAAGTAGACACTGAGGAATGAAAATGAATTATAAAAAATTTATTGTAGTGATTATTATTTTCGTAATTATTTTTGTAATTGGTGTTCGAACAGCCGAAAAGGGTCTAAATGCCGTTATGGGTCTTAATATAAAACTTAAAAGCTTTGAATTTTTTATCTTTGACGATAGAATCTATAATTTTGTCATACTGGGCAATAGTTTCAAATTTCAAAGGTATTATAAAATAGGTGAAATTTACGCTGATAGAGGTTTTATAAGCTTACAGATTAATGGAAAAAAGTTCTGGTTGAATTCCTTGATTCCCACCGGAGTTGTTTTGAAGAGTCGTCCTAATCTTGATAAAAAATCCGTCAATATGTATAATTGAATTTAAGTTAAGTTATAAAGAGGAGGAACACGATGTCTATACCCCGGGAGAGAATCAGGAATTTTTGTATTATAGCCCACATTGACCATGGCAAATCCACTCTGGCCGATAGGCTTTTAGAGCATACCAATACAATAACTGAGAGAAAGATGGAAAATCAGGTCTTAGATAAAATGGATTTGGAAAAAGAAAGAGGCATTACCATTAAAGCAAAGGCTGTGCGAATGATTTATAAAGCAGCAAATGGTGAGGAATACCTTTTGAACCTAATAGATACACCCGGTCATGTGGATTTTACCTATGAGGTTTCAAGAAGTCTTGCGGCATGTGAAGGGGCTTTACTTGTAGTAGACGCCACTCAAGGAATTGAAGCTCAAACCCTAGCCAATACCTATCTCGCATTAGAACATAATTTAGAAATAATACCAGTTATCAATAAAATTGATCTTCAAAGTGCCGATCCTGATGAAGCCAAACGGGAAATTGAAGATATTATCGGTCTTGGTGCAGAAGATGCAATCTTGACTTCTGCCAAGATAGGTAAGGGCATACAAGAAGTTCTGGAAGCAATTGTGCAACGTATACCACCCCCGGAAGGCCGTCATGAGTCACCCTTGCGTGCGCTCATTTTTGACTCGCTTTATGATTCATACAAAGGTGCGGTGGCATTTGTACGAGTTTTAGATGGGAATATTCAACCTAAACAAATGATTAAGATGATGTCTACAGGTAAAATTTTTGAGGTAACTGAAGTGGGTGTATTCAACCCCGATATGCAAGCGGTGGAAATCTTGGGAGCTGGGGAAGTAGGATATGTGGTAGCTAGTATTAAAAATGTCATAGACACAAGAGTCGGTGATACTATAACCGATGCAGACAAACCAGCAAAAGAGCCTTTGCCAGGGTATAAGAAGGCTGTTCCTATGGTGTTTTGTGGCATGTATCCCGCTGAGGGTGAAGAATATGAGAATCTAAAAGAAGCCTTGGGCAAACTACAACTTAGTGATGCCTCGTTGTTTTTCGAACCGGAAACCTCTGCTGCATTAGGCTTTGGATTCCGTTGCGGTTTCTTAGGGCTTTTGCATATGGATGTTATTCAAGAGCGGTTGGAACGGGAATACAATTTAAACCTTATCACAACAGCTCCCAGTGTTATATTCAAGATAGTCAAGACAGATGGATGCAAAATTGATGTGGACAATCCTACTAACTTCCCTGACCCAGCTGAAATAGAATATATAGAGGAGCCTTATGTAGAGGCTTCTATAATGCTGCCGACGGAATATGTGGGAACTGTTATGGATTTATGCCAAGAAAAGCGTGGAACAATGAGAGATATGGAATATATAAATGAAAAAAGGGTAATTTTGAGATATGATATGCCACTTTCTGAAATAATATACGATCTGTTTGATCATCTAAAATCCAGGACGCGAGGTTACGCTTCCTTAGACTATGAGTTAACAGGATACAAAAAATCAGACATGGTCAAACTGGATATTTTACTTAACGGAGAAGTAGTTGATGCTCTTTCTTTTATTGTACACAAAGATAGAGTGTACAACCGTGGTCGTCAGATAACGGAGAAACTCAAAGATGTTATACCAAGGCATATGTTTGAAGTTCCAATTCAAGCAGCTATCGGTGGAAAAATCATAGCTCGGGAGACGGTAAGAGCTTTGAGAAAAAACGTACTTGCCAAATGTTATGGTGGAGATATTACCAGGAAGAAAAAACTTTTAGAAAAACAAAAGGAAGGTAAGAAAAGGATGCGTCAGATAGGAAATGTTGAGTTGCCCCAAGAGGCCTTTATGGCTATATTAAAGATGGATTGAACAATGAGTATAGCATTATATATTCATATTCCATTCTGTGTAA
>JAQWCA010000110.1 GCA_028706065.1 Tepidanaerobacteraceae bacterium | reverse complement strand
GGAGCGCAAAGAAAGCATAGATTTTTCAGCCAATTACTACAAATCAGATTTGGTTATGGTTGTTAAAAGAGGAGGAAAGTATGAAGAAGCTACTTCCATTCAAGATTTTAAAGGTGCAAAAGTAACTGCTCAAATAAGCACATTCCACTATACGGTAATTGACCAAATTGAAGGTGTGATAAAAGAACCGGCTATGGATGATTTCTCTGCAATGAGGGTTGCTCTTGAATCAGGAATGATCGATGGGTATATCTCGGAGAAGCCGGAAGCTGTCAGTGCGGCGGCTGCCAATGAAAACTTTACATTTGTTGAATTTGAGGATGGCTTTGTAACATCTGATGATGACACTGCCATTGCTGTGGGCCTTGTGAAGGAAAGTGAATTAATTGAGGAGATAAATGAGGTATTGGTAGGCATTTCGGATGCGGAAAAAGAAGAACTCATGGATAAGGCTATCGAAAATCAGCCGGAAGAATAATATTTATCCGATGGCTACCGTTGCTTATCCCTCTGCTTCTACAAGCGGTGGGGTAAGCGACGGTATGCCCTTGGTTGATGACTTTAAACAGAGCGGTGCCAAAAGGAGGAAACTTATATGAGCTTTGAGCAGATAATTAGAATCACCTTAAAATACTGGCCCATGTTTCTGCGTGGAGCCGGTACAACACTTTTGATTTCCATAACGGGCACTATTATAGGATTTTTTATCGGTTTATTAGTTGGTATTATACGCAGTGTTCCAATACCTGAATCAGGAGTAAAAAAACTAATTTTGAAATGTATCAATGCCATCTTAAATGTTTATGTGGAAGTATTTCGTGGGACACCTATGATTGTTCAGGCCACGGTAATCTATTACGGCTCCGCACAGGCATTAGGTCTTGACATGGATAGATTGACAGCAGCTTTTTTGATTGTATCTATTAATACAGGTGCTTATATGGCTGAAATTGTTCGTGGTGGCATTGTATCTATAGATAAAGGACAATTTGAGGCAGCTCATGCTGTAGGTATGAATCATATGCAAACCATGGTTAATGTGGTATTGCCACAAGTAATTCGCAATATCTTGCCAGCAACAGGCAATGAATTTGTAATAAATATTAAAGATACCTCAGTGCTTAATGTAATTTCTGTAACAGAATTATTCTTCCAAACAAAATCAATTGTCGGCAACAACT
Source organism: Tepidanaerobacteraceae bacterium (assembly GCA_028706065.1). GTDB lineage: Bacteria > Bacillota > Thermosediminibacteria > Thermosediminibacterales > Tepidanaerobacteraceae > JAQWCA01. The sequence continues at coordinate 5,230 of JAQWCA010000110.1, read as the reverse complement.
ACAAGTATTTCGAAACTTTTTTTATTGCTTCGGTTATATATTTTGTTATGACTTTTACAGTGACAAGAATCTTACGTTATATGGAAAAGAAAATAGACGGTCCGGAAAATTTTACAGTTATTGGCAATCAAATGCAAATATAACACCGAACCGTAAAATATAAATTGTAAACTCTGCCAGTATTGACGTGAGAGGAGGGGAATTATGGAAAAGGTAATTGATATAGTGCATTTAAGTAAATCCTTCGGAACACATGAAGTATTAAAGGACATCGTTTTTTCGGTGAATAAAGGAGAGGTTGTCTGTATTATCGGTTCATCCGGGTCAGGCAAATCAACTCTGCTTCGCTGTGTTAATCTTTTGGAAAAACCAAGTGGTGGGAAAATCATTTATAACGGAGAAAATATTTTAGATGATAATCATAATATATACGCGTACCGTACAAAATTAGGCATGGTATTTCAACAATTTAATCTTTTTAATAATCACAATGTATTAAGCAACTGTACAGTTGGACAAATGAAAGTGTTAAAGCGCTCCAAGGAAGAGGCCGAGAGAGTAGCTATGAAATACTTGCAAGTCGTTGGAATGGAACAATATATCAATGCAAAACCGAAACAATTATCAGGTGGGCAAAAACAACGTGTTGCAATTGCCAGGGCCCTCTCAATGGAACCGGATGTTATGTTGTTTGACGAACCTACATCATCCCTTGACCCTGAACTAGTGGAGGAAGTCCTTAAGGTTATGAAGAAACTAGCTGAAACCGGACTAACAATGCTAATAGTAACTCACGAAATGGAATTTGCAAAAGAAGTATCCGATAGAGTTGTATTTATGGATAAGGGTGTTATTGAAGAAGAAGGCCCTCCTGAGCAAATCTTTAATAACCCAAAAAAAGAACGCACCAGAGAATTTTTAAGGCGAAGTTTGAAATAGAATACTTTTGAATGCGGTTTCAATAGATTATATTAGAAACCGTTTTTTTACGTTATTCACACTATAGCAAACCTTGGAAATCATTGAAGATTAACGCATATAAGGAAAAACATAAAATTATCTATCAATATGAATTTAATAAAAATTTAAAATAATGATTGACAGGCAATATACTGATATGGTAGTATGTAAGTGAAATCACATAAGTTAAAATACTTTTTATTAAGCGAAAAGTAACAAAAATACTATTTCGTAGGGTTAATGAAGAAAAAATGAGAAATATACTACAAAAGGGGATGATAAAGATGGCATTTATACATAAAGACTTTATGCTACAAAATGATACCGGAAAGTTTCTGTATCATACCTATGCCAAATCACTGCCTATATTCGATTATCATTGTCATTTAGATGTTAGATTCATAGCGGATGATCATCAATTTTCGGATATAACGGAATTGTGGCTGGCAGGGGATCATTATAAATGGAGAGCAATGAGGGCAAATGGTATACCAGAAGAAAAGATTACTGGAGATGCCAGCTCCATAGAAAAATTCAAAGCCTGGGCGCAGACTGTTGAAGATTGCATAGGAAATCCTTTGTACCACTGGACTCATTTGGAATTAAAAAATTACTTTGGTATAGATAAACTATTATATGAGGATAACTGGAAAGAATTTTACGATAGAGCCAATAAAATAATTAAAAAGGAGAAATTAACAGCAAGAAAATTAATTCAATTATCCAATGTGGATTTTATTTGTACCACAGATAGTCCGTTAGATTCCCTTGCATATCATGATAAAATAAGTGCTGATCAGGATTTTAAGGTTAGAGTGGTGCCTTCTTTTAGACCAGATGAAGCATTTGTCATAGGAGAAAAAAAGTTTGTCAATTTTGTTAAGAAATTGGGCCGAATAGCAAATACAGCAATTAAAAGTTACCCTGATTTTGTTAAGTGTATAGAAGAACGGGTCGATTATTTTGATAATAAAGGAGCTCTCATTTCAGATCACAGCTTGGAAAAACTATTTTTTAAAAAATCAACAGATGAAGAAATAGAGGATATATTCCAAAAATCGTTAGACGGAAATGAAATTACCGATGAAGAGTATGAACAGTTTGTTACACGTTTGATAATAGATTTGGGGAAAATTTATCACAACAGAAATTGGGTAATGCAAATCCATTTTGGGGCACGGCGAGATAATAACACTATGATGCATAAATTGATTGGAAAAGATACCGGATTTGATTCTATTGCGGACCAATCGGGATTAGCGTATGCATTGAACGGGTTACTTAATGCAATGTGCCAAAATAATGGCCTGCCAAAAATGATTATATACAATCTAAATCCGGAGTACAATCATATTGTAGCCAGTGCTGTAGCAAATTTCCAAGGTAATGAAAAAGGAATAAAAGGTAAGATTCAGTTTGGGGCCGGATGGTGGTTTAATGATACGGAACAAGGTATGCTTCGTCAGATGACTACCCTGGCAGACCATGGATTGCTGATGAACTTTGTAGGAATGCTTACAGATTCACGCAGTTTTCTATCATTTCCGCGCCATGAATATTTCAGACGCATTTTGTGCAACTATGTAGGTGAGCAAGTTGAACAGGGTAAATTCCCCGATGATAAAAGATTGCTAAAGAAACTGATAGAAAATACTTGTTACTATAATGCGGTAAACTTTTTTACAAAGGCTATGTAAACTGAGGATAATCAAGATAAAGATGTAGACATTATTTAAAAGTTAAAAGAGATTTAAAGAGATGTACATATAGATAGATGTCCTTGGTTGTAATACAATTTTTGCAAAAAGGAGGGAAGCTTATTACTTGAAAAAGTAGGAGTGTGTATACAGGAGTATGCATATTAAAAAATCGTTAGGAAAAAGGGGGAGAAAAATGAAAAAAGGTTTTAAATTATTAGCGTTAAGTCTTGCGTTAGTATTAACTGTTGTGGCATTAGTAGGCTGTGGCCAGCAATCACAGCAGCAACCACCAGAGGGTGAACAGCAGCCAGAAGAAGCAAATGAGACAGCGCAGGAGGTTACTCTTGTATATGCAGAAGTTAACCCACTTGATTCTATTGTTGGTCAAATGGCTGTTGTTTTTAAAGACAAAGTCGAGGAACTTTCAAATGGACAAATTAAGATTGATATACAGGCCAGTGGAGTTTTAGGAGCAGAAAACGATGTGCTTGATACAATGCTAGGTGGGGGTGGAACAATTGATATGTCCCGTATATCAGCATTTGCTCTTACAAGCTATGGTGGAGAAAAATCAAAATTACTTTCTGTTCCTTTTACTTTTGTGGACCGTGACCATTATTGGAACTTTGCCTCTTCTGATTTAGCTCCTGAATTTCTCCTAGAACCCCACGAAAACGGTAGTGGTGTTAGAGGTTTATTCTATGGTGAAGAAGGTTTTCGTCATTTCTTTACAGTTGATCCTATTAGCGGTATAGAAGACTTAGCAGGTATGAAGCTTAGAGTATCAGTTGATCCTGTTATGACTGGTATGGTAGAAGCCCTCGGTGCTTCGCCTACAGTTGTATCCTTTGATGAACTTTATTCTGCATTGCAAACAGGTGTAGTAGATGGTGCTGAACAGCCTATCGGTAACTACAAAGCCAATGCATTCCACGAAGTTGCGCCAAACTTAATTCTTGATGGTCATACACTTGGGGCAATCCAAGTAATCATCACAGATGAAGCATGGGATCAACTTACAGAAGAACAGCAGAATATTCTTATAGAAGCAGGTGAATATGCATCAGAATTCAATAGAAATATTTCTGAAGAAACCGAAAATAAAGTCCTAGAAGAGTTAAAAGCAGAAGGTGTAAATGTTATAGAAGTTGATGATATCACACCTTGGCAGGAAGCATGTAAAGATATCATTTCTTCTGCTACAGCAGACAATGCCAAACTTTATCAACAAATACTTGACATGCAATAGATTTGGATAGTTTTAATCAGGTAGCAAAGGACACAGAGGCGAATTATAGTCTTTGTGTCCGGTTTTTTAAGGAGGTAAAATATGTCTAGAGTTTTTAGTACTATTGACAAAATTAAACCGGCATATGATCTGGCATATAAGATTGTTCTTTTCTTATGCAAGTTGCTTTTAATAGTTGATATTCTTATTACAACGATTGCAGTGGCTGGGCGATACATTTCCTTTATACCTGATCCATCTTGGAGTGAGGAAATAATTTTAACTTGTATGGCATTCATGGCAGTTCTTTCTGCGGCTTTGGCTATCAGAAGAAATGCACACATCCGTATGACAGCATTTGACAAGTTTCTACCTAAAAGATTATTAAAATTTTTGGACATTATTTCTGATATTGCTGTCTTAGTGTTAGCTGTGGTTATGATAGTAGTAGGTTGGAGATACTCAGTACAAATTGGCTCAAAAGGATACTATGTGAGCATGCCAAATCTTTCTCGGTTTTGGATGTATCTACCTGTTCCAGTAGCAGGTATAGCTATGTTTATTTTTCAAATAGAGGTTTTACTAGATCATTTTAAAGAATTTTTTGTAAAGGAGGGGATATAGATGGGGGCTGAAAGTACAGCAATTTTGATATTGCTAGGTAGTTTTTTTATAATGATATTTTTAAGATTTCCTATTGCCTATTCAGTAGCGCTTTCATCCCTGTTTACTCTTTTGTACCAAGGGCTTCCACTTACTACAATAGTTCAGCAGATGGTAAAGGGGATTAGTTCTTTCAGTCTCATGGCGGTACCTTTCTTTATTACAATGGGGGTTATTATGGGATCTGGTGGTATCTCAGAAAAACTAATTGCGCTAGCGAATGCCTGTGTAGGCTGGATGAGAGGTGGTATGGCGATGGTTAATATCGTTGCATCATACTTCTTTGGAGGTATTTCCGGCTCTGCAGCTGCAGATACTGCATCCCTTGGTAGTATTTTAATCCCTATGATGGTAGAACAAGGTTACGATGATGACTTTTCAACGGCGGTTACTATTACTTCAGCCTGTGAAGGTCTTTTGGTTCCACCAAGTCACAATATGGTTATTTATGCGACTACTGCAGGTGGTATTTCGGTAGGAAGTCTTTTTCTTGCAGGCTATTTGCCAGGTGCAATATTAGCAGTATCTTTGATGGTTGGTGCTTATATCATTTCTGTTAAGAGAAACTATCCAAAGGGTGATAAATTCAGCATAAGAAATTTATTAAAACAATTCAGTATTTCATTTTGGGCTCTTGCATCTGTTTTGATAGTTGTAGTAGGTGTAGTTGGTGGTGCTT
>JAQWCA010000109.1 GCA_028706065.1 Tepidanaerobacteraceae bacterium | reverse complement strand
GGATATCTAATGGATTTATTTTTTAATCCGAAGTCCAAATAAGGAGATAGCCATGTTTGTTGATGTTATTGGATTATTGCTAACAATAATTATTGTTAGCCCAAGATATTGGATTACTGTATTATCAATATGTTTTGTAGATCTAGCCTTAACTGTTTTAATATCAATAACCCTTGAATCAAACATAATAGGTGTTACAGCAGGCGGTATTTTTACGTCATTTGTAGGGTTTAATAATAAAAATCTATTTCAATTATTTGGGCCTTTTTTATATCTTTTATTTGGAATTGGTTTACACAAAGACAAAAAAATACCTTGGTTAGATTTAATAAATCCATTTTCGGATTTTTGCAAACCCATACCGATCTTAATGATCAAAACTGCTATTTTCAGAATACTGATTATTTCTTTGCTAGGTTTAAAATAAAACAGCCAAAGTTAGTTTTAGGAGTGTAGAATTATGAAGATTGGAATACCCAGGGCATTATTTTACTACCAATATTATCCTTTTTGGAAAACTTTTTTTGAGTCATTAGATCAAAAAATAGTGTTATCTTCACCTACAAACAAAGATTTGTTAAAAAAAGGACTTGAGCTATGTGTTGATGATGCATGCCTACCAGTAAAAATCTTTCATGGTCATGTAGCTAACCTTATAGGAAAAGTTGACACTATATTCATACCAAGAATCATAAGCATAGAACCTAAAGAATATATATGTCCTAAATTTTTAGGCTTGCCTGATATGATAAAAAACAGCATACCTGACTTGCCTGATATCATCGATGTAGACTTAAATTTGTATAAAAGTAAAATTATGTTTTTTAGACATTTTATTAAATTAGGAGAAATTCTAAATAAAAATAAAAAACAGATATTAATAGCTTTTAATAAGGCTCAAAGAGTACAACAGCGGTTTGAATACCAGCTCATTAAAGAAAAAATTGTACCTCAAGATATTCTTTCTGAAACATATAAAATATCACAAAATGAAATATTTTCATACAATCCTAGTAAATTAAAAGTGCTGTTATTAGGTCATCATTATAATATATACGATGACTTTATCAGCATGAACCTTATTATGAAACTTCGTAAGAAAAATGTGACTTTTATTACTAGCGAAATGGTAACAAATAAAATTATTGTAGAAGGTACTAAAAATTTATCAAAGGACATGTTTTGGACCTTAGGCAAAAAAGCTATTGGTACAGCTTATTACTATCTTGAACGAAAGAAAGTAGACGGTATAATACACGTGGCATCTTTTGGGTGTGGCCCGGATTCGCTTGTAGGTGAAATCTTGGAAAAAAGAACAAGACGTGATTTTCATATACCGTTTTTATTCTTAAACTTAGATGAACATTCAGGAGAAGCTGGTTTTAATACAAGACTGGAAGCATTTTTAGATGTTCTAGAAGGGAGGAAGTATTTTGAGGATAACATTCCCACATATGGGTAATATATGTATACCGTTAAGATCTTTATTTGAAAACATGGGATTAGAGGTGATTTCTCCACCAGTTTGTACTAAAAGGACTTTGGAATTAGGTGTAGCACACTCGCCAGAGTTTGCATGCTTGCCCTTAAAAATTAATATTGGGAATTTTATTGAAGCATTGGAAAAAGGTGCTGATACAATAATAATGGCTGGTGGTATCGGACCGTGTAGATTTGGATATTATGGTGAAGTGCAAAAAGAAATTTTAAAAGATCTTGGATTCGACTTTGAAATGATTATACTTGAACCACCGCAAGGTCATTTTTTCAAATTACTTCAAAAAATTAAATTAATAACAAATCACAATACAATAAAAGATATAGTAAGTGCAGTTCGAATTGCATGGAAAAAAGCTCTTCTTCTAGATAAATTGGATTTAGAGTCATCAAAAATAAGACCTATCGAAAAAATAAGAGGTCAAACCGATAAAATTTACAGGGATATATTACTCAGAATAAATGACATAAATGATAAGGATGAAATAGATGATTTAGAAACGATAATTTCGGATACTCTTTACGATATACCTACTAATGGACAAACACCCTTAAAGATTGGAATAGTAGGCGAAATTTATACAGTACTTGAACCTTTCGTGAATTTAAATATTGAAAAACAGTTGGGAGAACTTGGAGTAGAAGTATCTAGAAATATATACATAACTGATTGGGTTCAAGAAAACCTTCTGCCATCACTTCTAAAACCTGATAAGCATAAAGATATACTTCGATTAGCTCAACCGTATATTAAATGTTTTGTAGGTGGGCATGGTCAGGAAACAGTTGCTCAAATTATTAACTTTGCCAATAAAGGCTTTGATGGTGTTATACATCTTCTACCTTTTACATGTATGCCGGAAATTGTTGCGAAGAGTGCTATACCACGGGTAAGTCAAAAACATTCTATCCCTGTAATGACAGTAATACTAGATGAACACTCGGCAGAGACAGGTTTTAAGACCCGATTAGAAGCTTTTATAGACATGATATATCATAAGAAGGAGGTTGGAGATTTTGCAAAAATGCACTCTGGGAATTGATGTTGGTTCAGTCAGCACAAATTTGGTTTTACTTAATGAAGAAAAGCATCTTGTAAAAAAGGTTTATATAAATACTGCAGGTAATCCTATAAAAGCTATAAAAAATGGTCTCATAGCTTTGGAAAAAGAACTAAAAATTATGGAAGTTTATGCAGTTGGTACAACAGGCAGTGGGAGACAACTAGCTTCTATTTTAGTGGGAGCTGATATTGTAAAAAATGAAATAACAGCTCATGCAGCCGCAGCCCTAACCTATTATCCTGATACGCAAACGATCTTAGAAATAGGGGGCCAAGACTCCAAGATAATAATTATAAGAAATCAAATTGTCATAGATTTTGCAATGAATACGGTTTGTGCGGCTGGAACCGGTTCTTTTTTGGATAGACAAGCCCAGCGATTAGGCATCCCTATTACCCACTTTGGGGAAATAGCTCTTAAATCAAAAAATCCAACTAGGATAGCAGGTCGTTGTGCTGTTTTCGCTGAATCAGACATGATACATAAACAACAGATGGGACATAAAATTGAAGATATTTTGAAAGGACTTTGCCAAGCACTTGTGAGGAATTTTCTTTCAAATGTTGCTAAAGGTAAAGAAATTAGGCCTTCCATCTTATTTCAAGGTGGTGTAGCAGCAAATGCCGGAATTAAAAAAGCTTTTGAGGAGCAGCTAAAACTTAATGTTGCAATACCAAATGATTATGATGTTATGGGTGCCATAGGAGCTGCAATTCTTGCTTCAAATCATGTTGTTTCTCGAAAAAAACAAACTAATTTTGTAGGGATGAAAATAACTACTCGAAATTATGAAATTAAAAGCTTAGAATGTGGAGGATGTCCCAATTGTTGCGAAATAATACAGCTTTTTGCTGATAAAAAACTGATGGCAACTTGGGGAGATAAATGTGGTAAATGGTCCTCAACTGTTGCTGTTTCATAAAAAACTAGCGTTGATATATATTTTTTCTTGTTACACATATAGATAATTAGAAAATTGGGAAATAATTCGCTTGACAATATGATGTTTAAATGATATAGTAATTTAAAATTGAATAAACTTACCTCATCTCAAATAAGAGTTGGGGTAGAGGAGCGATCGATGAAGAGTAGATTTGTGGAGGCCGGGAAGCCTATTAAGCAAATCAAAAGGTATCATCGCCGAAGCATAGCTTTTTACCCAAAAACTGTGCTGGGCTCATATTAAATAGGTATGAGACTGTCACTGGAATTTTTTCTAGTGAAGCGCTACTTCATAGAGAGAGGTATTTGCCTTAAAAACTATCAACCGGCAAATATCCCGGTTGTTTTTTGTTTTTTTCAAAAATGAAAGGAGAAAACTTTATGTTTTACGGTACAGGCGAACTAAACGAACTTAATCATTTAGAAATAGGTGGATGTGATACGATAGAACTTGTAAAAGAATATGGCACACCTTTATATGTAATAGACGAGGATCATGTTCGTGAAAGTTGCCGTTCTTATAGAAATAGTTTAAGCAATTTGCATGAAAATAGTGAAGTAATTTACGCAGGAAAAGCTTTTTTAACCATGGAAATGTGCAAGTTAATAGAAGAAGAAGGGCTGGGGCTCGATGTAGTGTCGGGAGGAGAACTTTACACTGCTATTAAATCCGGTTTTCCTGCAAAAAGAATATATTTTCACGGAAATAATAAATCTTATAATGAATTAGAAATGGCCGTAAAATATGGAGTTGGCCGTATAATAGTTGATAATTTTTATGAGCTTGAATTGTTAAAAGATCTAGCTAAAAAACAGCAAAATAAAAAAATAAAGATAATGTTGCGTCTCACACCCGGTATTGAGGCCCACACACATGATTATATTAAAACCGGTCAGTTTGATTCCAAGTTTGGCTTTGGAATGGAAAATGGGCACGCACTTATGGCACTGGAAAGTGCATTAAGTATAAAGGGTTTAAAGCTTATGGGCTTTCACTGTCATATTGGATCTCAAATATTTGAAGAGGAGCCTTTTAAAGACACAGCAGATACAATGCTTAGATTTGCTAAAGGTGCAAGAGATAAATATGGGTTTGAAACAAAAGAAATAGATTTTGGTGGCGGTTTTGGTATTAAATATATTGAAAAAGATAAACCTCTGACTATCCACAATTATATCTCAGTTTTATTTAAATCAGTCAAGGAATCCTGTCAAAGATATAATTTAACCATTCCCAAAATACTAATTGAGCCGGGTAGAGCTATTATTGGTGAAGCCGGTACTACTTTATATACAATAGGTGCAATTAAAAATATTCCAGGCATAAGAAAATATGTCAGCGTTGATGGCGGAATGAGCGACAATATTAGACCGGCATTATATGGGGCAAAATATTCTGCAGTTATTGCCAATAAAGCCGGTAATCCGTTGGAAGAAAGTGTATCTATTGCAGGAAAGTGCTGTGAATCCGGTGATATGTTAATATGGGATATTGACCTACCCAAAATTGCACCTGGTGATATTCTTGCGGTATTTAGCACTGGTGCATATCATTACTCGATGGCTAGCAATTACAACATGCTACCAAAACCCGCTGTAGTTTTTGTAAATAATAAAATGGCAAGATTAGTTGTTCGCAGACAAACCTATGAAGATTTATTGAGAAACGAAGTATTTGTACCTCATTCAAACTCCATTTCTCTGGCAAATTTTTAAGGTATAATTGAAAATATATCAGATATCCTTTATTTGTTATTTGATTTTAAAAGTAAAATTGAAAAGTGTGCCCTAAGCACACTTTTTTCATTTTCATATAAATGGTATAATGCAGTAAGGAGAAATAAAAAATATACATACAGAAAGGACGGCAGCTCACATGGCAAATTTTTTAGGCCCAGAAATGTTACTAAGAATACCAGCTTTATTACTGGCAATTACATTCCATGAATATGCGCACGCTAGGGTTTCCTATGCGTTAGGCGATCCAACACCAAAATGGAAGGGGCGGTTGTCCTTTAACCCGTTAGCACATTTAGATCCTGTAGGACTATTAATGTTATGGCTTTTTAGATTTGGCTGGGCTAAACCTGTTGAAATAAATCCTAGATATTATGATGAACCTAAAAAAGGCATGATACTGGTTTCTTTAGCTGGCCCTTTATCAAATTTGGTTCTTGCCTTTATATCAATGATCATATTAAAATTAGATTTGTTTCACTATGGTATTTTGGACAATTTTATATATATACTCTTTCTTTACAATGTAACTTTAGCTGTTTTTAATTTGATACCTATACCACCTCTGGACGGCTCCAAAATCCTAATGGGATTATTACCTAGAAGATTGTCATATGAGTTTTCACAATTGGAGGCATATGGTCCTTTTATATTAATTTTACTGATATATTTTGGCTTGTTAAGTGCTATCTTAAACCCTTTAATAGTGTTCGTTCATAACGGATTAAACATTTTATCAAACTTGATTCTATTAAGATTTTAGTATTTTGGGAGGAATTTATATGAAAAATCACGTAGTAATGAGTGGAATGAGGCCTACGGGTCGACTGCATATGGGAAATATGATGGGTGCATTGACAAATTGGGTTAAACTACAAGATGAGTATGATTGTTTTTTCGTTGTAGTCGACTGGCATGCCCTTACTACTGGATATGAAAATACTCAAGATATAAAAGAGAACATTCGACAAATGATCATCGACTGGGTGAGTGTCGGCCTTGATCCGGAAAAATGCAATATATTCGTACAATCCCATGTAAAAGAATACGCTGAACTACACCTGTTACTTTCAATGATAACACCACTTTCTTGGCTAGAAAGGTGTCCTACCTATAAAGAACAATTAAAACAATTGGAATCTAGAGAGATTAACACTTATGGTTTTCTTGGTTATCCCGTTC
>JAQWCA010000108.1 GCA_028706065.1 Tepidanaerobacteraceae bacterium | reverse complement strand
TACATGGTTAAATATACTTCGGTGGCCTTTTTAATTGCGGTGCCGGAGCTTATGGCTCGGGGAAAGATGATAATAAGCCGGAATTTTAAACCATTGGAGACCTTTTTCTGGGTAGGTGTTATTTACATTATAGTTCTATCAATTATAGCCAAGATCGTAGACATGATAGAATGCAAACTGGCCATACCGGGATTTCAGATGAGCAGGGAAGATTAATAAACCTGCTCTTTTTTTATATCCGAAAAAAGCATAAATTTCTAAGAAAAAATTGTCGGTTTATATTTACAAAATCTCCTTGCGAATATCTTCTATTGCAAATCTTCCATCGACCTCTAAAAAATCCAATATAATATCCAACTGCCTATCTACCAATTGATTGCTGTTGGATACACAGGCCATACCGATTACTGCTCGTCGCTTCACGTCCTGCTTATCTACTTCGGCTATAGATACATTATAGCGGTATTTTATCCGGTCGATGATACTTTTCACTATCTGCCTTTTTTCCTTTAAAGAAAAGATATCACCAAGGGACAGTTCCACCGTCAATATTCCTACCACCATGAATTATCACTCCATTTATCGAATAATCGCCTATATCCTACCAGATTGAAAGTTTTTGTGCAATAAAATTCCAACCATATAGTCATATCAAACCCGGTTTTAATATGATAATATTAGAGTAAGACGGAGAATGAGGAGTTGTGCCATGTATCAATTTTTAATTGTAGCAATCTTGTCATATATTATAGGCAGTCTTTTTACAATAGGCAATGGTAACAGAAAATACAGCCTAGAATTTGCCAAAGGTTTTTTGACACTTTTACTGTCTGGCTTTTATCTTCATTCGGGCCTTTCATATCTCATGGCTTCGGTCGGGGTACTGGCAGCCCAGAGCAGGCCGATATTTTCGAAGGTTAATGGATATAGCGCTGAAGCGGTTTCCCTTGGAATAATTTTTTACATGTCACCGATTATGGGTGTTGTATTGGCACTGTTTTTTATTGTCTTAAAAAGGGTTTTAAAGGAATATGACCAAGCGGTGTTTGCATCATGTTTAACTATTCCGATTATGGCTTTTAGGACCTTTCGAAGTGACAGTTTTATAATAATATCCTCGATAATCTTTGCGAGTCTTACAATTCAGTTTTGGCCGCCTTTTCTTGAGAGAAGAATAAAATCAGTAGTTCTTTATAATATGGCAATAGGTTTGGGAGTCCTTGGTTTTTTGATTCTCCTCTACTTTAACAAATATGTTTACAAAGGCTTTGGTGTACAAAAAGATATAATTCGACACGGTCCCCATCACTTTAAGTATGTAGCTTTGACCTTTGATGACGGACCCGACTCGGTATACACTCCGGAAATTCTTGATATATTAAAGGAAAGGGATGTTCGAGCAACCTTTTTTCTCATAGGTAAAAATGTAAGTAGGTACCCGGAAATTGCACAAAGGATGGTAATGGAAGGCCATTCCATAGGAAGTCACACTCATTCCCATAAAAGTTTGATACCACTTTCAGCTAAAAGCACTTATAAAGAAATAAAAAACGCTGAGGTTGCTATAGAAGAAGCTACCGGAATTAGACCGACGTTGTTTCGCCCACCTCGAGGAGTGTATTCCAGTTATGCCCGAGATTTATTAAAGGAAGAGCGCTACACTTTGGTGCTTTGGGATTTGTCGGCGGTGGACTGGGCAGAGCTTGCTCCTAAAAAAATCGTTGCAAATGTGGTAAATAAGGTCAAGCCTGGTTCAATTATACTATTGCATGACAGTGGGGATCTTATAACTTACCGGGGTGGTGATAGACACTCCACTGTAAAGGCTCTTCCGGAGATTATTGATAAACTTCGCACTCAAGGTTATGAGTTTGTAACCATTGACCAAATGATATTCCTTTCGGAACTCATGGAAACGGAGGAATACTTACATGAAGATTATCTCAGCCCAAGCCCAGCATATTGATATGGTGACAGAAATATTTTGCTTGGCTTTTGAAAATAGCATAACTTTTTTTACACCGGTAACCCAAAAGGTGAAGAATGCATTAAGGGAGATATTTCACCTTTTGCACCGGGTTTTTGGTCAAAGCTTTATGGTAGCATTGAAAGACAATGAGGTTTATGGATATATTGTGATGGCAGATGATATAAAAAAACTCTGGACAGGAGCTTTGACATCAGGTTTTCTTAGAAAAGCCATAATGTCGTCTATAAGTGGAGAATATGGGCTTACTCCTTCGACTTTTTATAAAATTGTCCAAAATAAATTGCTTTATTTTCGATTTGAGATGACTACAAAACCTTCAGCTCAGCTTCTTTCCATTGCCGTCCATCCTAATCATCACAGTAAGGGCATAGGTCAGAAGCTGCTTGCAGAGGGTATAAAGCATATGAAATCTTTAGGAGTGAAAAGAATAAAGCTGGAAGCAAGGCCAGATAATATATCGGCTGTTAAAATATATGAAAAACACGGATTTCATACTGTAGGTGAAGCCAAAGACTTGCAAGGTAAATGGCTGATAATGATTAGAGAAGAACGATAAAAAGCTAAGATAGTTTTATATAATAAAACTGTATTTTTCCCATTGTTGACAAAGGAATAAATCTTGTGCTATACTTTTAAATAGTCATCGGACAGGAGGGGTGTCCGAGCGGTTTAAGGAGCTGGTCTTGAAAACCAGTGTCTCGAAAGAGCCGTGGGTTCAAATCCCACCCCCTCCGCCATAATAGCGTGGAGAGATGGCCGAGCCGGTCGAAGGCGGTCGCCTGCTAAGCGATTATACGAACTAAAATTCGTATCGAGGGTTCGAATCCCTCTCTCTCCGCCACTTTCATGCGCCTGTAGCTCAATTGGATAGAGCGTCTGACTACGGATCAGAAGGCTGTGGGTTCGATTCCTGCCAGGCGCGCCAAATTTAAAATGTGATGTAGGATATCAGGAGCTGAGGAAACGCGCCCGTAGCTCAGCAGGAAAGAGCAGCGGTTTCCTAAACCGCGTGCCGGGGGTTCGAGTCCTCCCGGGCGCACCATAAACATTGACAAAAAATTATAAGGACTGTAAAAAAGTATGCCCATTCTCGATTACCAAAGGGATGATTTTTTTTTCATGAGGCAGGCCATTAAGGAAGCTCGAAAGGCTATGGAAGTCGACGAGGTGCCGATTGGTGCGGTCGTCGTAATGGGTGATAGGATCATAGCCGGAGCTCACAACCTCAGGGAAACGCTGCAGGATGCCACGGCTCATGCGGAATTGCTGGCAATCAGGAAAGCCTGTGAAGTGCTTGGCACATGGCGGTTGATTGGTTGCTCATTATATGTGACCTTAGAACCGTGTCCCATGTGTGCCGGAGCCATCATTCTCTCTAGAGTTGATAGAGTGGTGTTTGGCGCAAAAGACCCTAAGGGTGGAGCTTGTGGTAGCCTAATAAACCTTCCTGCCGATGAAAGATTTAATCACCGGCCTGAGGTGGCAGCCGGAGTGTTGGCTGATGAGTGTGGTGACATATTGAAGAAGTTTTTTCGGGCAAAGAGGATAAGTGAAAAGCCTGAGCCCGAAGATATAAAATGAATAATATGTTTATATGTGGAGAGATGGCCGAGTTGGTTGAAGGCGCTCGCCTCGAAAGCGAGTGGGCGGTAACCCGTCTCGTGAGTTCGAATCTCACTCTCTCCGCCATATAAAAAGACGTGGAGAGATGGCTGAGCTGGTCGAAGGCGCGCGACTGGAAATCGCGTAACCGTGCACAAACGCGGTTCGAGGGTTCGAATCCCTCTCTCTCCGCCACTTTGAGAACAACAAGGGTTACAGGCATTGAGCTTGTAACCCTTTGAGATTTCCATAGCTGCCTGTTTTTGCTCCTTGATTTAAGGCAAGGAATATAGTAAAATACAGTAGACGTTATGTTTAAAACCTATTAATTTGTTAACAAGTTTACCGTGCTAGACGGGGAGGTAGCGGTGCCCTGCACCCACAATCCGCTATAGTGGGGTTGAATTCCCTCTAGAGGTCTTTTCCCTGTGGGGTCTGGCTCTGACAAGTGGTGACGATGGCCGGGTCCTGCGCAATGGAAACTTTCGAACCCCGTCAGGTCCGGGAGGAAGCAGCGGTAAGGAAGCCCTTCCATGTGCCGCGGGGCAGCCCGGTCGGAGCTAACTATCATTGTAACGCTTGGAGGGATAGATCGACGGAGGGTGCACGGTATAAAAATTTAGCCGCCGAAATATCGGCGGCTTTTAAATACCGTAAGTCAGGTAGATTTTACATATTAGGAGAGATTTCCATGTCTTATGTAGCCCTTTATCGCAAATACCGTCCTCAGAACTTTGCCGAAATAGTGGGGCAAAAGGCTATTGTCACTACACTTAGAAATCAGTTAAAAAGTGGCAAGGTGGGTCATGCCTATCTTTTTTGTGGTATGAGAGGGACAGGTAAGACGAGCACAGCTCGTGTTTTTGCCAAGGCCCTTAACTGCGAAAAAGGCACTACTGAAAACCCATGCAATCAATGTGCATCATGCCGAGCAATAAGCAACGGCAGCATGATGGATGTTATAGAGATGGATGCTGCATCCAACAGAGGAATAGACGATATCCGAGATCTACGGGAAAAGGTAAACTTTGCTCCCTCTGAAGGACGATACAAGATATATATCATTGACGAAGTCCACATGCTTACCACAGAAGCATTCAACGCTCTTTTGAAAACCCTTGAAGAACCGCCTAAATACGTTGTTTTTATTTTAGCTACAACTGAACCCAACAAACTTCCCCCGACCATCCTGTCTAGGTGTATGAGATTCGACTTTACTCGAATTATAACAACTGAAATAGCCGGTCGGCTGAGAGAAGTAGTAAAGGATTCAGGTGTAGATGTGGAAGACAAGGCAATAATTCAAATAGCCGGTCATTCTCAAGGCTCAGTTCGAGACGCCTTAAGTCTTCTTGATAAGGCTATGTCTTTTGGCGGAGAAAAACTGGTCTATGAAGATGTACTGACACTGCTCGGAGCTGTGAGCCACGAGGTTTTTTACGATATTTCCAAAGCGGTCATAAAGTGTGACAGCTCTGCTATATTGGATATTGTAGATCAGATAGCAAAGCAAGGTAAAGATTTATTCAGGTTCATGGATGACCTTTTACAGCATTTTAGAAATTTGCTTATGATCTGTATCAATGTGGACAGAAACCTTATTGATGTCATCGATGAGGACTATGCAAGACTTCAGGAAATCTCAAAAGGATATACGAAAGAAAAACTATTGTCTATCTTAAATATATTAAAAGATGCTGCCAATGATGTTAAATGGTCTTCTCAGCCTCGAATCATAGTGGAATCCACCTTGGTAAAACTTACTTTACCTGCTCTGTGGGAAAGAGAAGAAGGGTATATTGCCAGGATACAGCAATTAGAGCAAAAGGTTTCTTATCTGGAAGATCAATTGCAAAATGGTATAAGAACCACCCCGGAACAGACCATCAATCAGGAAATTTCGGAATTGCCTCCAACCAATTCATCGATGGACTCAATGGCAAGTGATATATTACCTTCAGATGAGAAGACAAAAAAACCGGATAGAAATATTGAATCCAATGAATCTCCCAAACAGGAAGTTGAGGATACAAAAATTTTGCTAACAATTCAAAAAGCCTGGCCAAAAGTGCTAGAGAGCCTTGGAAAAAAAAGAAAGATGACGCTTTTTTCATCTATTAAGGCAGGTGGAATAAGGCCGGTTAAAATCGAAAAAAATAAGTTATATCTTTTAAATAGCGGTGATGCTGTTTATAAAGAAATAATTTTGGCTGAAAAGCATATTATAGAAGAGATTATAAAGCAAATTACAAATATTGATATAACACTCAAAGGGTTTACAGCCGAACCCAGCCAAATTTCGTCAGAACAGAATGATTTAACGACAGGTAAGGTGAAAGACAAAAGTAAAGAGAGCACTGACGAAGATTTCTGTCAGAGTGTTGTTGACTTTTTTGGGGAAAATATGGTGACCTTTAAGGATTAATAAAAATATTTTCAAGGAGGCGGATGTATTGAATAATAGGGGAAACATGAACAAACTAATGAAGCAGGTCCAAAAGATGCAGAAAGATATGGTGAAGCTACAGGATGAACTAAAGGAAAGAACAGTTGAAGCTACTGCCGGCGGTGGCGTTGTAAAAGTGGCAGCAAACGGAAAAAAACAGCTTGTCAGTATAGAGATAGATCCCGAAGTGGTTGATCAAGAGGATGTGGAGATGCTTCAGGATCTGATAATAGCAGCTGCCAATGAAGCTTTGCAGAAGGCTGAAGATATGGTGACCGAAGAAATGGGCAAACTACCGGCGGTCTTAATATGCCTGGTCTTTTTTAGGAGACGATTGTATGGCTTATTATGCTCAACCACTGGACCGACTAATTGAAGAGCTTTCCCGACTACCC
>JAQWCA010000107.1 GCA_028706065.1 Tepidanaerobacteraceae bacterium | reverse complement strand
GCCGGTGGCAAAACCTCTTTAATGTATGCCTTAGCTCATGAACTTTCCTCATTACAAAGCAAAGTTCTTATAACAACCACAACTCATCTTAAAAAACCTATCGGAAAAACTTGCGAACTAATGATTTTGGAAAACCGTCCCGAAAGAGCCGCTCATAAAATAAATCAAAAATTTGACACCTCTAACTTGGCTATATGGGCTGATAAAGAAGTGCCCGGAGGTAAAATATCAGGGATATCACCGGAAAATATCGATATTATTGCCGATAAGGGAATAGCCGATTGCATTCTTGTGGAAGCTGACGGAGCTAAAGGCTTACCGATAAAAGCACCTGCACTCCACGAACCGGTTATCCCAAAGAAAACAACTATGTTAGTGGGTGTGATTGGAATTGACGCTTTAGGACGTACTATCGATAATGAAACTGTGCACCGGCCGGAAATTTTAAGTAGTATTGCACAAAGGCCTTTGGGTGATGTTATCGATGAAAAGGTGATTCAAAATCTGATAAACTCTCATGATGGTCTGTTTAAGGGTTCTACAGACCGCATGAAGAAAGTTGTTGTTATAAATAAAGTTGACGATGATCAAAGATTAGAGCTTGCATTAAAACTGGCTAAAGGCATAAAAAACAAAAGTAGTATAGAGATTTTCCGTATTTTACTAACATCTTTCAATTTTGAAACTCCCAGGGTCAGGGTGATTATGTGATGGAAAAATCATCGAAAGACAATATGAAAATCTGGGGCATTATCTTGGCAGCGGGTGAAGGGAAAAGGGCAGGTGGGGGAAAGTTAAGCAGAGCTATTCAGGGAAAACCCATGCTTCAGTGCGTTGTTGAAACGGCAGTACATTCGGGTCTGGATAATATCCTGCTGGTCACTGGCTATGAGAGAAATTTAGGTGAAAAAATAGCCAATCAATTTAGTATTAAATCCTATTTCAATTCTGATTACCCGCTAGGTATGAGTACATCCCTAAAGTTGGGGCTATCCAAGGTTCCCTTTGGAATATCCGCTGTTGTAGTATTATTGGGAGATATGCCCTATATTCAAAGGGAAACTCTAGAAGCTGTAATAGATCTATATAAAACAACCGGGGGCAAGATCATAATTCCCGTCTACAATGGAAGGAAAGGCCATCCGGTATTAATATCTTGTATTTACAAAGACGAAATATATAATATCTCCGGTGATATGGGAGCCCGGGAAATTATAAAAAAGCATGTTGATGAAGTTATATATTTAGAGACCGGCGATCCGGGTATATTGCAGGACATCGATTATTAATGATTATTATGAGGTGATGGTATTGGAAGGACCGAAAGTGGTAGAGAAGCTTAATTACATGATAGCCAAAAATGAACCTGTGGCCTTGGTGACCGTAGTGGAATCTTCAGGTTCTACTCCCCGAGGGCCCGGAAGCATGATGTTAGTTGATAAGAACGGTGTGCTTTTGGAAGGGACTATCGGTGGGGGAATTCTGGAAGAAAGGGCAAAAAGAGATGCTGCCCAATGTCTTAGGGTAGGGGAATCGAAGCTTTTTTTCTATGAACTTGGTGTAGGGAAAGAAAAATCTTTACCCATGATTTGTGGTGGGAATACTAAATTCTTTGTCAAAGCGTTTCTTCAAAAAAAACAGCTTATAGTTGTAGGAGCCGGGCACGTAGGAGAAAAGTTATGTAAAGTGGCCAGTATCTTGGGATATACGATTACCGTTATAGATGATCGGGAAAACCGCACTACGAAAGAGATTTTTCCGGAAGCAAGTCAGCTGATTGTGGGGGATATTTTGGAGAATCTGGGGAAAGTCCATATTGATGAGAATACCTGCATAGTAATCGTTACACACGCCCACAAATACGACCAAGATGCCCTTGAGACTGTCATTGATTCTGATGCAGGATATATAGGCATGATCGGTAGTGTTACCAAAGTTAGGACATGTTTTGAGAATTTACGGGAAAAGGGTATATCAAATGAGCTTATCGACAGAGTTTACTCTCCTATAGGTCTAGATATAGGAGGCGAATCTCCGGAAGAAATTGCCCTTTCAATAATGGCACAAATTCAGGCCGTTACCCATAACAAGTGTGTGCCTCACATGAATCATATCATGAAACAAAAAAATCAGGAGGGATAAGCTTGAAAGATGCGGTAGTTTTAATAAAAGGTGCAGGGGAAATAGCGTCTGCTGTAGCACATAGGCTATACAGATCTGGTTTTCAAGTGGTTATGACAGAAGTGCAAAAACCCTCGATGGTGCGAAGACAGGTATCCTTCGGGAATTGTATATATGAAGGAAGTTGGCAGGTAGAAGGGGTTAAGTCAAAATTGGTGAATGATTTAAGAGAAATCCGGAGTACTTTAACCGAGGGCAAAATCCCCGTGTTAATTGATGATAAGTGTCAAATTTGCCAAGCTTTAAGTCCTAAAGTGATAGTTGACGGGATTTTGGCTAAACGAAACATCGGAACAACCATAAACGATGCACAGGTAGTCATTGGCTTAGGGCCGGGCTTCGAGGCAGGTAAAGATGTTCATGTAGTGATTGAGACCATGCGTGGGCACGATCTGGGGCGAGTAATCCTAAAGGGAGTTGCACAGAAAAACACAGGTACTCCTGGCCCAATTCAAGGCATTACAGATGAGCGGGTATTACGGGCACCAAGGGATGGAGTAGTGAAAAATATATTAAACATAGGCAGCCTTGTAAAAAAAGGTGACATTATAGGCAGCGTAAGTGATCAACCGTTTTCAGCAAAAATCGATGGAGTTTTGCGTGGTTTAATCCATGATGGATTAACCGTTAAAGCAAGGCAAAAGATCGGGGATATAGATCCTCGGGGCCAGGTAGATTATTGTAATACCATAAGTGATAAAGGCAGGACTGTCTCCGGAGGAGTGTTGGAAACCATATTGTTGCTTTTAAAGGATGTAAATCTGTAAAAGGTGGAGAAGAAAGTGAAGTTGGTTTATAAGATATGGGTTGAGGGCAAGACTAAAGCTTTTGGTGAAGGTCCCTATAAACTCTTGAGGAAAGTTGAACAACTGGGATCTTTGAATAAAGCTGCTCAAGATATGAATATGTCTTACAGTAAAGCTTGGTCCATCATCAAAAGAGCCGAGAAGGAGTTAGGCTTTAAACTGGTAGAAAGCAACACCGGGGGTGTCGGCGGTGGCGGTTCGCGCCTTACGTCACAAGCCAAGACCATGTTAACCCGATATGATGAATTCCATTGTGAGGCTGGGGAAATACTTACAAAGCTATATAATAAATATTTTGGTGAGTTGCTTTAAAGCATTTTTTAATAAAAGCGTTATTCGAACATAAATATAACGCTAAGGAGATTTGCTATGGGATACAAGAATTTGCTATTGCAAGGCGATATTGGCATAGGTAAATCTACAATTATAAGGGATTCAATAATACCCTATATCGATTTTGTCGGAGGTTATTATACTCAAAGGATATTAGACGATAAACAAAAGGTAGGTTTCTTGGTAAGACCCATAGAGAGTAAAGAAGACTATGTTTTGAATAAGGACATCAAAGACATTAAGCCAGAAGAGATGCAGCGACTATTTGCATATAAAAAACCCAATGGGATCTGGGCTTTTGACAATGAAATCTTTGCGCATTTTGGCATGGAATATTTGTCAAAGGGCCTGCAGCACCGGAAAAAGCTACTTATAGCTGATGAACTGGGAGGAATGGAGTTTCAGAAGGATTCTTTCCTCCGGGAGCTAGCAAAAATCTTCCTAAGTGATATGCCGGTCTTAGGGGTATTAAAATCCAGCTGTAATTTCAAAAAACTAAAAAGGGCTACTCTTTTGGAAACACCTTTTGAAAATCTGGAGCAATTTAAAAGCTTGGTAAGCCGAAGGGCTCAAGTTATCCTGTTAGCTCCGGGGATGGATGGCAATGAAGTTGTGGCACAGGTACAAGCATTTGTAAAAAAGTCAATCATGGCAGGCAATTAATTAAACGGAAGGAAAGACATCTATGGATATAAAAATCAATGAAACCAATAATAAAAACCTTATGTCAATAAGGCATACCCATATCAAAAAGAAGTTTACATTTCTCACCACAATCTTTGCCATAGTTTTTGTCACATCTTTTACAGTAGGTCGATATCCTTTAACAATAAAACAGCTTTTGGATTTTCTTATCTTTAGATTTTTCGATGTTTCAAAAGATTTGCCTGATGTAATTGAGACCGTAATAATGAATCTGAGACTTCCCCGGATTTTAGCAGCAGTTTTGGTAGGGTCATCTCTTGCCGCTTCCGGTGCGGCTTATCAAGGGATCTTTAAGAATCCCCTAGCTTCACCGGATGTTTTAGGGGCTTCAGCCGGTGCGGCTTTTGGGGCCAGTCTTGCCATATATTTTTCATTTAACCATTATGGAATACAGCTTTTAGCTTTCATCTTTGGGATTGTCTCAGTAATGCTTGCCTTTACCATAAGTCAAAGGATTCGCACTGATTCGGCGGTGGCTTTGGTTTTAACCGGTATGCTTGTGGGTACACTCTTTTCATCGGCTATATCCCTTATAAAATATGTGGCTGATCCTTTCGATAAGCTTCCGGCCATAACCTTCTGGCTCATGGGAAGTTTATCCGGTATGAGCATTCGCAGTGTGAAATTTGCGTGTATTCCAATATTGATAAGTCTAACGGTTCTATATTTTATGCGCTGGCAAATTAATGTACTGTCCCTTGGGGACGAGGAAGCCAAAACCCTAGGAGTGAACACCGAGCGTTTGCGGTTGATAATTATCATTTGTTCAACCATCCTTACGGCAACATCGGTATGTATAAGTGGTGTCATCGGTTGGATAGGGCTGGTGATACCAAATTTGGCTCGATTGCTTGTCGGTTCCAATTATGTGTACCTTCTTCCTGCAACGATGGTCATGGGCGGCACTTTTTTGCTGGTTGTGGACTGTGTTTCCCGGGGACTTTTTCCCGTGGAAGTGCCATTGGGAATACTTACGGCTTTTATAGGTGCTCCCTTCTTTATAATACTACTATATAAAGGTTGGAGGGAATAAAAGTGAGACTGAATCTTGACGAAGTTACTGTTGGGTATAAAAGGGTTCCGGTTTTGAAGGATGTATCCTGTTCATTAAATGCCGGAGAAGTTTTGTGCATATTAGGTCCCAACGGATCAGGTAAGACAACCCTGTTTAAAACAATCATGAAACTTAAACAGCCTATCACCGGAGTGATTTCCATTGACGGTGATGATATTTCAAGTTGGCCCTTTGATAAAATTGCCGGTAATATTGGCTATATTCCCCAAAATTACATTCCGGTTTTTCCCTATATGGCTTTGGAAATGGTGCTTATGGGCAGGACTCCCAGATTAGGCATGTGGTCCATACCTAAAGCAAAAGATATAGAAGTCGCTATGGAATCCATGAGGACTTTAAACATACTTCATTTAAAGGATAAGGCCTTTACAAAAATAAGCGGTGGAGAAAGACAACTGGTTTTAATAGCACGGGCTATAGCACAACGGACAAAACTTCTTATTATGGACGAACCAACTAATAACCTAGATTTTGGAAATCAAGCTTTAATACTGAATCAAATAAAAAAACTATCTCAAAAAGGTATGGCGGTTATTATGGCTACTCATGTTCCGGAACATGCTTTTCTGTATGCCGACAAAGTGCTCATGGTCAAAGATGGAGATGTTTTGGCATATGGCAAAAGTAAAGATGTTCTTTCTGAAGAAAACCTCATAAAACTATATGGTGTAAATTTAAAATTAATGCCGGTAGCAAGTGACAAATATCCCAGCTTTAAAGTGTGTATTCCGGGAGTCGTTTAGTTGGTTACAAATAAAAAATAAAATTTTTATAAAAAAAGGGGAGACGAAAATGATTTTAAGAAAATCCACGATTAAAATTCTAAGTATAACTTTACTAGCAGTAATTCTATCATTATTAATTACAGGGTGTACCGGAAGTTCACCGGGGACAGTCGAGACACCTCAAAAAACAGATTCAGAGGTAGAGGAAAATGTTATTACTGATATGGCTGGCAGAGAAATACTCCTTCCCAAGAAAACAGAAAAGATATTTTCATTAAGCCCCGTAGGAACAATCATGCTATATACCTTATGCCCGGAAAAACTTTTGGGTTGGAATTACGAGTTAAGTGAAATGGAAAAACATTATATACTCTCACAATATAAAGAACTGCCAAACCTGGGCGGAGCCGGTAAAAATCCGCCAAATTCAGAAGAAATCTTAAAGCTAAAACCGGATATCATTGTTTATGTTGCCGATATAAATGAAACCAACATATCTACAGCGGAGCAGTTTCAAAATGAGCTGAATATTCCAGTGGCAGTTCTTTATTCGCGGATAGAAAAGACTGCAAACAACTATGAAATGCTGGGCAAAATCATTGGAGTTGAAACCATATCATAGAAACTTTCTTTATATATAAAAGAAA